>JAFTMR010000020.1 GCA_017452325.1 Phascolarctobacterium sp.
AGCCAAGCCTACGGAGCACACCATCATTAAGCAGCTTACAACCAACATAATTAAAAGTTTTTTCAGTATATAGACCTCCTTTATTTTTCCTTAGCCTGTTCTTCCAGCATCATACGCATGCAGGAAACAAGGCTTCCCTTGGCACGGTGGGTGTTAATGCAATCACAGCATCTACCATGATTCACACAGCTTATCTTTTTGCAAGGGCAGTTAGCTTCGTTACAACGTACTTTCTCCATTATAAATCCTCCTATGATATAAACTCCCTCAGTCAGCTACACTGAAAGCTCCCTCAAAGATGGAGCCTTACTTATAACTATGAAGCGGTACTAAAAGTTTACCGTAGGTTCCTTTACCGTTAGCCAGCATCATGTTCAGCGCCCACACGCCTCGCTCCGCATCATCTTGGGTGCGTGCGCACTGCACTGCTCTGCACTCTGCGGTGTATTCCAAAATGCCTTCCAGCTCCAGCAGGCAAAACATATCCTGACGTTTCCAGGCGCTCAGTCCCAAATCGCTGAACATTACCGTCATCATCAGCATCTCGTCCATGCGCCAGCACTCTACCCGGTAAGCACGTCCATCACTTAAAGCGCCATTGTAATACCCCACATCCATAACGCCGTCCTCGTTAGGCTCGTAGGGGGAAGGCACATAATCTATTCTGCTTGGTGCAGGAAATTTTTTAATTAACATTTACGTTCTCCTTTGCGGGGGCAGCAGCCTTAGGCTCTACGGTAATAGTAACAGGCTTTTTCTCCAAGGGGTTTTCATCAGTGCGTTTATACTTGGGCAGGCGCTTCTTGATTTCGTAGTTCACCTTTTCGTTAATCAGCTCAATGGCTTCCATAGCTACGGATTTATTCCCCAGCTTGAAGAACATAGTGCTGGAATCACCCACTCTGGTAATTCTACCATTGTATAATGCCTTCCTGCGTTTGATGTCCAGCATTTTGAAGGGAGCAGTGGCGGTCATCTCCTTACCCTTGGAGAAGGTAGTAACCTTATCCTTGCGCAACATGGGCTCAATTTGCAGGAAGATGACATAATCAATGTCACTGTTTTCGTAAACGTCAAGGATATCTGCACGCTCTGCAGTAGTCAAATCCTCTACGCCCATTTCGGCAAGCTCCTTTAGATAGGGAGTTCCATCAATGAACTGGTAAACATAGGGGTTCAAAATCACCTTAAAGTTCTTCATAATCTCCTTGTCGATTGCTTTATAAAAATCTGCCTGGGAATTGTTCACATACATTACCGCAACCTTAGGCAGCTTCGCCATCTTCACAGAGTTGATGGTGAGCAGGGTTTCCTGATAATCATCATCCTCCAGCACATACTTAACGTAGGGGTTATACTCCTTCTTCGCCGCCATTGCCGTCATGCTCATGCACAGCAGGATAGCGGTCATTATTAGAATTAAAAGCTTTTTCATTTTACAGCCTCCTGTCAAATAGCAAATTCTTGTTTTATTTTTAGAGTATTTATGGTAAAATTTTATCAGAGAGATTTCTGATACGTCGGTCGCTCCCTCATTTACAGAGGGAGGTGATAGCAATGAGTACATTTGAAACTTTATCATTAATGATAACCTTCGGTATTCTCGTTGCTACCATTATTTCTGTTTGTAAAAAGTAATTCATTATAAAATGAAATAAGACCGCTATGGTGAGCAGCCTTTCTTTCACTTATATTAACTTAGAGGAGAGGACTGACACACTACTATCAGTAATCTCTCTGTCTTTATTATAACATTTTACACATCAATGTCAAACAAAAATGCACTGCCAAGCTAAGCTCAGCAGTGCATTTATTATTTCTTATTCTTCCGGTTTGCTAACATTGTATTTAATCTTGATGTCGCGATAACGGCCCATGCCGGTACCTGCGGGAATCAATTTACCAATGATAACGTTTTCTTTCAAGCCCAGGAGCGGGTCAACCTTGCCTTTAATAGCAGCATCGGTCAATACGCGAGTGGTTTCTTGGAAGGATGCAGCGGAAAGGAAGGAATCGGTAGCCAAGGAAGCCTTGGTAATACCAAGCAGGATGGGTCTGCCTTCTGCAGGCTCTTTGCCAGCTTCAAGCATTTCTGCATTTTGTTCTTCAAATTCTGCCACGTCAATGTATTCACCGGGAAGCATTGTGGTATCACCGGATTCTTCAATGCGAACCTTACGCATCATTTGACGAACCATAACCTCAATGTGTTTACTGTTAATATCTACACCTTGAGATTTATATACGCCAACTACTTGAGATACCAAGTAGTGTTGAGCAGCCTTCAAGCCGCTAATGCGCAATACATCGTGGGGGTTAAGAGAACCTTCGGTAAGACGGTCGCCTTTAACAATAACGTCGCCTTCCTTAACAGCAAGCTTGGAGCCGTAGGGGATAGCATATTCTTGACCCAAGCCGTCGTCGCCGGTTACTACTACGCGACGCATACCGCCTTCTTCGATAACGTGAACAACACCGCTGTTTTCGGTAAGGATACCGGGGTGCTTAGGTTTGCGTGCTTCAAAGAGTTCTTCAACGCGGGGCAAACCTTGGGTAATATCGTCACCGCCTGCAACGCCGCCGGTATGGAAGGTACGCATGGTAAGCTGGGTACCCGGTTCACCGATGGATTGTGCTGCAATGGTACCAACTGCCTCACCAACATCAACGTTTTTGCCGGTTGCCAGGTTACGGCCATAGCATTTACGGCATACGCCAAATTTGGATTTACAGGTGAGTACGCTGCGAATTTTAACTTTGGTGCGAATCTTGCAGATAGCTTCTGCCATTGCTTCGGTAACGTATTCATTGATATGGAAGAGTACGTTGCCTTCTTCGTCGCAGATATCTTCTGCCAGGTTACGGCCAATGATACGGTTAAAGAGAGATTCGATAACAGTTTCTTTATTCTTGCCTTCAGTAATTGCTTCAACTTCGATACCGGCAATATCATTATTGCGGATACGCAGTTCTTTTACAGTACCGTCAGCCAGAATTGCATCAATAAGCTCAAGAGTCATGGTGGAGCCGGCAGTAGCCATTACTTCACCCTCACCGTTTACGATGTCAACTGCAACTTCTTTGCCTTCAAAGTTATGAACCATAGCTTCTTTCAGCACGCCGTTTGCGTATTCATCGCTAATGTTGATGCGTACGGTTTCGCTTTCTTCACCGCTCATATCGTCATTTACGTACAAGTTAACTTCTTCTACCTTAGCAGCAATCAGTTTATTGTACAGGTCTTCAGTAATATTGGTATCTGCTTCAGCAACAATGGAACCATCTTCGGTATATATACCGGTTGCCAAAGTGCGGCCCATAATGCTTTCCAGAACCTTGTTTTGGCTGCAGCCAAGTACAGCCTTGCACAGACGGTTGCGTTCTTTTACCAGGTTCATGCCTACGATATCGCAGTCATCCTCACGAACGATTACGTCTTGAGCAACGTCTACCAAGCGGCGGGTCAGGTAACCGGAGTCAGCAGTACGCAGTGCGGTATCTGCCAAACCTTTACGAGCACCGTGAGTAGAAATAAAGTATTCCAAAATGGTCAAGCCTTCGCGGAAGTTTGCTTTGATAGGACGGTCAATGATACGACCGGACGGGTCTGCCATCAAGCCACGCATACCTGCCAGCTGACGAATTTGTTGGGTGTTACCGCGGGCACCGGAGTTAGCCATCATGTAAACACTGTTGAACTTGTCCATGGTAGTTGCCATTAGTTTTTCGGTAACTTTGTCAGTTGCCTGGCTCCACAGCTCGATAACCTTACGATAACGTTCGTCGGCGCTCATCAAGCCGCGACGGAACAGTCTTTCAGTTTTATCAACTTCACGTTCAGTTGCTTCCAGAATTGCAGTTTTTTCTGCAGGAATTTTAATATCAGAGGTTGCAATGGAAATGCCTGCCTTACAAGCATTGTTGTAACCCATTTTCTTAACAACGTCCAAAATTTCAGCAGTGCGCAGATTGCCATACAGCTTGTGAGCTTTAGCAACCAGGTTGCCCAATTCTTTTTTGTCGATAAGTTTGCCCAGGTGCCATTCACTTACACCATCAGCATTGGTTTCTTTATGATAGTAACGCATTTCCTTGGGCAGCTCGCCGTTGAAAATAGTGTTACCAACAGTTGTAGTAACAAGGCTCATGCCGGTGGTTTTTTCTTCGCCAACGATTTGGTCATTGGGAATATAAACCTTAATTTGCGCTTGCAGGGAAACTACACCATGGAAGTATGCCAGTTGAGCTTCATCCACGCTGCTAAAGCGCATGCCTTCGCCCTTAGCACCTTCACGCACAATGGTCAGGTAGTAGGAACCCAAAACCATATCTTGGGAAGGAACTGCTACCGGCTTGCCGTCTTTGGGAGCCAGGATGTTGTTTACAGAAAGCATCAGCATACGAGCTTCTGCTTGTGCTTCAACGGAAAGGGGCAGATGGACTGCCATTTGGTCACCGTCAAAGTCAGCGTTGTATGCAGTACATACCAAGGGATGCAGTTTAATTGCGCGACCTTCGGACAGGATGGGTTCAAATGCTTGGATACCCAATCTGTGCAGAGTCGGTGCACGGTTGAGGAGTACGGGATGTTCTTTGATTACTTCTTCAAGGATATCCCATACGATGGTGCTTGCACGTTCTACCATGCGTTTTGCGCTCTTAATGTTGGTAGCTTCACCGCTGTTTACCAAGCGTTTCATTACGAAGGGTTTGAAAAGTTCCAAAGCCATTTCTTTCGGAAGACCGCATTGGTGCATTTTCAGTTCAGGACCAACAACGATTACGGAACGGCCGGAGTAGTCAACGCGTTTACCCAAAAGGTTTTGACGGAAACGACCTTGCTTACCTTTGAGCATATCGGACAAAGATTTCAAGGGACGATTGCCGGGGCCGGTTACAGGACGACCACGACGACCATTGTCAATCAAAGCATCAACTGCTTCTTGCAGCATACGTTTTTCGTTGCGCACGATGATGTCAGGAGCGTGCAGCTCCAACAACCGTTTCAAACGATTGTTACGGTTAATTACGCGGCGATACAAATCGTTCAAGTCGGAGGTTGCAAAACGACCGCCATCCAATTGTACCATGGGGCGCAGTTCAGGAGGAATTACCGGAACTACATCCAGAATCATCCATTCAGGACGGTTGCCGGATTTAAGGAAAGCTTCGCAAACTTCCAAGCGACGTACCGCACGAACTTTACGTTGACCGGTTACTTCTTTCATTTCAGCGCGAAGCTCATTGGTCAAAGCTTGCAGGTCAATTTCTTCCAGCAATTGTTTAACTGCGGAAGCACCCATACCAACTTTGAAGCCATCGCCGTATTTATCACGCGCTTCTACATATTCGCTTTCGCTGAGCAATTGTTTTTTAGCCAGCGGGGTTTCGCCCGGGTCCAAAACAATGTAGTTAGCAAAATACAATACTTTTTCCAAGCTGCGGGGAGAAACGTCAAGAATCAGACCCATGCGGCTAGGAATACCTTTGAAGTACCAGATATGGGAAACAGGTGCTGCCAGTTCGATATGACCCATACGGTCACGACGAACCTTGCTACGGGTTACTTCAACACCGCATTTGTCGCAGACAATACCTTTATAACGGATGCGTTTATATTTACCGCAATGACATTCCCAGTCTTTGGTGGGGCCAAAGATTCTTTCGCAGAACAGGCCGTCACGTTCCGGTTTCAAGGTTCTATAGTTAATGGTTTCAGGTTTTTTTACTTCACCGTAGGACCAAGCTCTGATTTGGTCAGGAGATGCCAGACCAATACGCATAGACTCAAAATTATTTACATCTAACAAGAATCGCTCGCTCCCTTCTATTACATATCATAGTCGTCGGACAAATCATCTTTAATGGTGAAATTGCCTAAGTCAGCAATTGCATCAACTTCGTCCTCAGTTACATCATTATCAGCATAATCATCTACAACTACCTCATCGGAAGTAGGTTCAACTACTCTGCCTTCGATGTCCATATCTACTTCGCGAGCAGTTTCTACGATGTCTTCATCGCTGTCGCGCAAGGAGATTTCTTCTTCATCCTCGTTAAGAACCTTAATATCCAAACCAATGGATTGCAATTCTTTAACAAGTACTTTGAAGGATTCAGGGATACCCGGATCAGGAACATTTTCACCCTTAACGATTGCTTCATAGGTTTTTACACGACCTACAACGTCGTCAGACTTAACGGTGAGAATTTCTTGGAGGGTGTAAGCAGCGCCGTAAGCTTCCAGC
>JAFTMR010000021.1 GCA_017452325.1 Phascolarctobacterium sp.
AGCGGTATTGAAATCGAGATTCATAAACCTAACGAGGTAAAAGATGCTTAGTGTTTACGGGTTTCCTTTTTTGCTCGCAATGCTTGTGAGCTATATACTAACCCCTTATATAAAAAAATTAGCCTTTAAAATTGGCGCTGTTGATAGACCTGACAATCGCAAAGTACACAAAAGAATAATGCCCCGTTTAGGCGGCTTGGCAATTTACATTGCCTTTATGATTGGCTGTATTGCCAGTTTGGAAATGACTTGGGATATTTTTGGTATTCTTTTGGGTGGCACGCTGATTGTTGCTTTAGGTGTTGCAGACGACGTGTACCAGCTGCCTGCGAAGGTAAAGCTGCTTGGACAAATTGCGGCTGCCTGCGTATTGGTAGCCTTTGATATTCGTATTGAATGGGTGAACAATCCCTTGGGCGGATACTTCTATCTTGATATGCTGTCCATACCCTTAACCATCTTCTGGGTGATTAGCTTTACCAATGTGGTGAATCTGATCGACGGCTTGGATGGCTTGGCGGCAGGCGTTAGTGCCATTGCTTCTTTAACGGTTATCTTGGTAGCAATTCAGATGGGTTACTTCCATGTTGCCATTTTGACTGCTGCTCTGGCAGGGGGCATTATTGGTTTTATCCGCTACAACTTTAATCCCGCAACCATCTTCATGGGGGATACGGGCAGTATGTTCATTGGCTATATGTTGGCGGCGATTAGTGTTTATGGCGCAGTGAAGACTGCTGCTACCGTTGCGCTCATCGTTCCGGCAATTGCTCTTGGCTTGCCCATTTTAGATACTGCCTTTGCAATTATGCGCCGTTATGCTAATGGCAGACCCATCTTCCAACCGGACAAGGGTCATTTGCACCATCGTTTACTGGCGCATGGCATGAGCCATAAGGAAGCGGTACTCTTTATGTATGGTATTACTGCTGTACTCTGCATTGGTGCGGTGCTCTGGGCAGAGATGGACGGCTTCTATGCAGCCCTCATTATTGCTGTGATTATGACTGCTGTGGCTGTTGGTGCTAAAAAAATTGGTATTCTAAACGATTGATAGGGGGACGAACTGTGCAAAAACTTAAATTGATGACTGTTTTCGGCACTCGTCCGGAAGCAATCAAAATGTGCCCTCTAGTTTTAGAGATGCGCAAATATCCTGATTATATTGAACCCATCGTGGCGGTTACTGCTCAACATCGAGAGATGCTTGACCAAGTGTTGGAGCTTTTCGACATTAAACCTGACTACGATTTAAATATTATGGCGTCCGGGCAAACCCTGTACGATATTACTACTCGTGCCTTAACCGGTTTGAAGGAAGTAATTGAAGAAGCAAAACCGGACATGGTACTGGTTCATGGCGATACCACTACCACTTTTGCCGGAGCTTTGGCTGCTTTCTACGCTCAAGTTCCCGTTGGACATGTGGAAGCTGGCTTGCGTACTGGCAATAAGTATTCTCCCTATCCGGAGGAGATGAACCGCAAGCTGACAGGCTCCATTGCGGATATGCACTTTGCTCCCACTGCAACAAGCAGGGAGAATTTACTGAAAGAGAATGTATCCCGCGACAGCATCGTAGTAACGGGCAACACAGTTATTGATGCCCTGCAAACTACGGTGAAGGCAAATTATGAATTTGCTGACGCGGATTTCAATAAAATTTTTGCCCGTGGTAATCGTCTTATCCTGGTGACTACCCACCGCAGAGAAAACTTGGGCGAGCCCATGCGCAATGTTTACAAGGCTTTGCGTAAGGTTTTGGAAACTCACGCTGATGTGGAAGCCATCTTTCCGGTACACAAAAATCCCAAGGTAAGGGAGATTGTGCAGGAAGAGCTAGGTGGTTTGGACAGGGTACATTTAATTGAGCCCATGGATTACGAACCCTTCGCCAACCTGATGGGTAAGGTGGATATCGTACTTACGGATAGCGGCGGTATTCAGGAAGAAGCCCCTGCCCTTGGCAAACCGGTTTTAGTATTGCGCGATACTACGGAGCGACCCGAAGCGGTTGATGCCGGTACGGTGAAGCTTATTGGAACAGCTTATGATGATGTTTTGAGGGAGACTAATTTACTCCTAGACGACCCGCAGCATTATCAAAAAATGGCAGAAGCAGCCAATCCCTATGGTGATGGCAAGGCTTGTGAGCGCATTATTAAAGTGATTTTGCAAAAAAAGGGTTACAATATTAAAATTTTGTCTGAGTTTTGCTCAAATTGAGTAGACATAATTTGTGAAATAATTTAAAATTATGTTGTATGAAACTGTGAACTGTTGATATAATGACAGGGCACTATTTTGTGTTGCATTTTTTTAGAAAGGAAAATATGAGTAAGCGTAGCAAAGATGACAGGCAATATGTGAAAGCGTTAAGTGCTTTGGCAACCGTATCATCCTTGGGGATGATGGCGGTCTTTGATATGTTCTTGGCCTATTGGGGAGGGGACTGGCTGGACAATTATTTTCAGACCGGCGACCATACTTTTAGACTCCTCTGCATTAGCTTGGCAATAGCTGCGGTATTCTTATCCTTTTTCAAAATGGTCTATACCCTTATTATTGACAAGGATGACGAAGAAGATGATGAGCTTTGATTTATCTCCCCTCATCCAAGGAGGGTATAAAAGATTTGTTGTAAGACCGGTTATCTGGTCGCTTCCTATTCTGGTACTGATATATTTTCTGGGGCATACCGATTTTGCAGTTTCTTTTTTTCGGGGAATTGTAATCGGAACCCTTGATACCATCATCATGATGCATGGTATCCGTAAGGCAATGCCTTATAAGGATGAACCTCGCAAGGGTCTGGCAATCATGAAGAGGTACAGGCTCTACAGAATTATCTCAGCCTCCAGTATTTTAGTTTTGTTGTTGAAGCAGGGGTCCGGTGTCGCAGGCGCGTGCCTTGGACTTCTTCTGACACATATATTTTTAATTATTAACCTAACAATTATCGCGTACCGACTTAATAAAGTAGGCGATGCGAAGAAAGGAGAGTGAAAGAATGGGAAACGAAGCAGCAGAACACAGTGGTGAAATTATTCATTATTTAGCCCAAGAGGTGGCTCCTGGTTTTGTAGTGCATATGCAAACCATGTATATGACCTGGATTACCATGGCAGTAGTTTTTGTGCTGTTCTTTATGGCTTCCAGAAATCCGAAATTGGTTCCGAGCGGTATTCAAAACGTAATGGAATTCTTCATCGATTTCCTCAATGGCCTGATGGAAGGTACTTTGGGTATTAAAGGACGCAAATATATGGCTCCTTTCATTATTACCCTCTTTATGTTCATCTTCATCAGCAACGAAATCGGTATGCTTCCGCAAGTTGGCGTACACTGGACTTCTCCCACCAATGACGTTAATACCTGCTTTGCGCTGTCTTTGACGGTTGCTTTGGGTGCTCATATCGTTGGTATGTGCCAAAAAGGTATTAGCCACTACAAACATTACATTAGCCCTTCTCCTGCATTTTTGCCCTTGCATTTGTTGGACGAAGTTGTTAAACCGCTGACCATGTCCCTTCGTCTATTTGGTAACATCCTGGCAGGCGAAATTTTGCTGATTGTACTTTATCAATTGGCTCCGTGGATCATGCCCGAATTCTGGGTAATGTTCAGCTTATTCATTGGCTTCTTGCAAGCCTTCATTTTCACCATGCTGGCTCTTACCAGCTTTGCACTCGCATTCGCTCATCACTAATCTTTACGAAGCGTAATGCACTAAACTTTTAAAAAATGAATTATCTCGAAAGGATGAAAACACAATGACTGAAAACGCAATTATCACTGCAGCATCTATGTTCGCTGTTGCATTCATCTGCCTCGGTGCAGCTTTAGGTGCTGCTCTCGGCAACGGTAACTTAACTGGTAAAGGCCTGGAATCCATGGCTCGTCAACCTGAAGAAGCTGGCAAACTGTTCACCAACATGCTGGTATCCGTAGGTCTGGTAGAATCCATGCCTATTCTGTGCTACGTTATCGCAGTAGTACTCGTATTCGCTAACCCGTTCATTAAATAATTTCGCATTATAATAAGAAAACAAAAAGGAGAGTGCTATAATTGGTTAATATCAATGCTACACTTATTGCGCAAATCCTGAACTTTTTGTTCCTTGTTTTCGTTCTTGCGAAATTTGCTTACAAACCGTTGTTAAACATTATGGAAGAACGCAAGAATAAAATTGCTAGTGATTTGGAAGCTGCTGACGCTGCTAAAGCAGAAGCAGAAGCTGTTAAAGCTGAATATGCTGCTAAATTGGCTGATGCAAGACAAGAAGCACAGGCTATTATTGAAAACGCTCGCAAAACTGCTCAAGCAGCTCATGACAAAATCATGGCTGAAACCAAAGCTGAACAAGATCAAGTTGTTGCAGCTGCGAAAGAATCCATTGCTTTGGAAAAACAAAAAGCATTGGCAGACGTTCGCGCTCAAGTTATCAACCTGAGCATGGTTGCTGCTAGCAAAATTGTTGAACAAAAGTTAGGTTCTGAAGAAGACAAAAAAATGGCTGGCGAAATCGTTGACTCTATCCTCAACAAATAATTTGCCGCTTTCCTATTAGGCTGGACGACATCTGCTGATAGTAGCGAAATCAGTAAGACGAGAGCCAGTATTTGGAGGTTGATTGATACAATATGAAGATTGAAGAAAATATTGCTTTAATTAAGCAAGAATTATCCGACTTCAATATGAACCTCGGTTCCATCCGCGAACTGTTGGACGTAAAAGTAACTACAGCTAAAAAATTGACTGTAGACGAGTATCAATCCATTTCTGCAATTCTCACCGAAAAATTGGGCCGCGAAATCTTCTTGAACAAAAAAGTTGATCCCTCCATTTTGGGCGGTATCATCGTTCAAGTAGGCGACAAAGTATATGATGCTTCCGCTCTTCGTAAATTGAAGAAAATGGAAGTTGTTATGAATGGCATCGACATTCATGACTATGCTTTGGACAAACCCGAAGCTATGGCTGACGCTATCAGCGCTAAACTTGAGAATTACAATGTGGATGCTGATCTTGAAGAAGTTGGTATCGTAGAAAAAATCGGTGACGGTATCGCTACCGTTATCGGTATGAAAAATGCAATGGCAGGCGAATTGGTAGAACTTCCCCACGGCGTATCCGGCATGGTTCAAAACTTGAACCAAGATTCCGTTGGTATCGTATTGATGGGTGGCGAAACCGCTATTAAAGAAGGCGACTTGGTTCGTCGTACCGGCCGCATCATGGAAGTTCCCGTAGGTGAAGCTCTCCTCGGTCGTGTAGTTTCCGCTATCGGTGCTCCCATCGACGGTAAAGGCGCTATCGCAGCTGCTGAATATCGTCCTGTTGAATCTCCTGCACACGGTATTGCAGACCGTCAATCCGTTGACACCCCGCTGCAAACCGGTATTAAATGTATCGATGCTCTCGTACCTATCGGACGTGGCCAACGCGAACTTATCATTGGCGACCGCGGTACCGGTAAAACTGCAGTAGCAATCGACACCATCATTAACCAAAAAGGCTTGGGCGTAATCTGCATTTATGTAGCTATCGGCCAAAAAGCTTCTAACATTGCTCGTATCGTTCGTACCCTTGAACAACACGGCGCTATGGAATACACCATCATCGTAGCTGCAACTGCTGCTGACTCCGCTCCGCTGCAATTCTTGGCTCCGTACTCCGGCGTAACCATGGCTGAATACTTCATGGACCAAGGTAAAGACGTTCTGTGCGTATATGACGACTTGTCCAAACACGCTGTTGCATACCGCGCAATGTCCCTGTTGCTCCGCCGTCCTCCCGGACGTGAAGCTTACCCTGGCGACGTATTCTATTTGCACTCCCGTCTGTTGGAACGTGCTGCTAAATTGAACAGCATTGCTCCGCTCAAAGGCGGCTCTGTAACCGCACTGCCGATTATCGAAACTCTGGCAGGCGACGTTGGCGGCTTCATTCCGACTAACGTAATTTCCATTACTGACGGCCAAATCTTCCTCGAATCCGAATTGTTCTATTCCGGTATTCGTCCGGCTATCAACTCTGGTTTGTCCGTATCCCGCGTAGGCGGTTCCGCACAAATCAAAGCTATGAAATCCGTTGCAGGTACTCTGCGTCTGGACTTGGCACAATATCGTGAATTGGCAGCATTTGCTCAATTCGCTTCCGACCTTGATAAAGCTACCAAAGCTCAATTGGATCGTGGCCAACGCTTGACCGAGCTCCTGAAACAAGGTCAATATTGCCCGTTGCCTGTTGAAAAACAAGTTATGGCAATTTATCTCGGTACCAAAGGATATCTTGATGACGTAGCTGTTAAAGATGTTACCCGTTGCGAAAAAGAATTCTTGGAATTCATGGAATCCAACCATCCTGAAGTAGGCGCTGACATCAAAAACACCAAAAAAATCAGTGACGAAAATGAAGAAGCATTGAAAAATGCTATCGCCGAGTTCAAGGAAACTTTTGTTGCCAGTGAAGCGAGGTGATTAACTGATGGCTACTCCGCGCGAGATTAATCGCCACATGAAAAGTGTAGGTAACATCGGTAAGATCACTAAAGCTATGAAGATGGTTGCTGCTGCCCGCTTGAGAAGAGCTCAAGAAAAAGCTGCTGCAAGCCGTCCCTATGCTATTAAGATCAAAGAAGTGTTGTCTAACGTTGTGAGCGATCCAAGCGTTTTAGCTGGCTTAGATGCCAAAAAACATCCGTTACTTCAAAAACGCGAGGTTAAAAAAGTTGGCTATTTAGTACTCTGCTCCGATAAAGGCTTGGCAGGTGCTTATAGCTCTAACGCCCTCAAAATGGCTGTTGCTGAAATTTCCGAATGTGAAGACGAAGTAGTCGTAATCACTTGCGGACGTAAAGCAAGAGACTTCTTTACTCGTCGTGGCTTCAACGTAATCCAAAGTCATATCGGTTTCTCCGATAGACCCACCTATGAAAATGCAGTGGAAGTTGCTCAAGATGCTATCAAAACCTTTGCTAACGAAGGCTTTGATAAACTGAACATCGTTTACACCATTTTCAAAACTGCTTTGTCCCAAATTCCTACCAGCGAGACCATCCTTCCGGTTGAACCTCCTGCTAAAGAAGAAGGCAAAGTTTCTGCAAGCTTTATGTTTGAACCTGGCGAAGACGAAGCTCTCAAAGTCCTTGCTCCTAAATACTTAGAAACTGTTGTATATGCTGCACTGGTGCAATCTGCTGCCAGTGAATTGGGCTCTCGTATGACTGCAATGTCTTCTGCAACCGACAACGCAGCGAAGCTGGTTTCCAGCCTGCAACTATCTTACAACAAGGCACGTCAAGCTGGCATTACCCGCGAGCTGAACGAAATCGTTGGCGGCGTAGAAGCATTGAAGCAAGCTCAAAACTAATATTTAATATATCCGAATAGGGAGGCTAAAACCTTGAATACAGGTAGAATCGTACAAGTTGTTGGCCCTGTTGTCGACATCGAGTTTCCTCCTAAAAGCATGCCCGCTATCCTGAACGCAATCAAAATCGACGGTAAGACTGATGACGGCAAAACCGAAATTCATCTGACTGCTGAAGTTATGCAACACATCGGCTACAATGTAGTTCGTGCCGTTGCAATGAGCTCCACCGACGGTTTGGTTCGCGGTATGGAAGCTGTAGATACCGGCGCTCCGATCAGTGTACCCGTAGGTCCTGGCGTATTGGGTCGTATCTTTAACGTGCTTGGCGAAACTGTAGACCATGACGATACTAAAGTTGAAGCATCTGAATACTGGCCTATTCATAGACCTGCTCCGAGCTTCGACCAACAGGCAACTTCTACTAAAATTTTAGAAACCGGCATCAAAGTAGTAGACCTTATCGCTCCGTATGCACTGGGCGGTAAAATCGGTCTGTTCGGCGGTGCAGGCGTAGGCAAAACCGTTATTATTATGGAACTTATCCATAATATCGCAACCGCTCACGGTGGTTATTCCGTATTCGCAGGCGTAGGCGAACGTACTCGTGAAGGCAACGACTTGTGGTGCGAAATGAAAGAATCTGGCGTTATCGACAAAACTGCGTTGGTATACGGCCAAATGAACGAACCCCCCGGAGCTCGTATGCGCGTAGGCTTGACCGGCTTGACCATGGCAGAATACTTCCGTGACGTTGGCGGCCAAGACGTATTGCTCTTCGTAGATAACATTTTCCGTTTCATCCAAGCAGGTTCCGAAGTATCTGCATTGCTCGGCCGTATGCCCTCCGCAGTAGGTTACCAACCCACTCTGGCAAACGACATCGGTGCATTGCAAGAACGTATTACCTCCACCAAAACCGGTTCCATCACTTCCGTACAAGCAGTATATGTACCTGCGGACGACTTGACTGACCCGGCTCCGGCAGGCACCTTCGCTCACTTGGATGCAACCACCGTACTTTCCCGTCAAATTGCAGAGCTTGGTATTTATCCGGCAGTTGACCCGCTCGACTCCACCAGCCGTATTCTCGACCCGCTGGTAATCGGTGAAGAACACTATAACGTTGCTCGCGGCGTACAAGCTATTCTGCAACGTTATAAAGAATTGCAAGACATTATCGCAATTCTTGGTATGGAAGAATTGAGCGAAGACGACAAACTTACCGTTGCTCGTGCTCGTAAAATTCAAAAATTCCTCAGCCAAGCATTCTTTGTTGCTGAACAATTTACCGGTACTCCCGGCCAATATGTTCCGCTGAAAGAAACCATCCGCGGCTTTAAAGAAATCCTCGAAGGCAAACACGACGATTTGCCGGAAGGCGCTTTCTACATGGTAGGCACCATTGAAGACGCGATTGCTAAAGCTGAAACCATGAAGGCTTAATAATGGCAACTCCGTTTACTTTTGAAATTGTAACGCCGGATAAGATGCTTTTTGTTTCTGAAGAAGTAACTTATGTTGGTTTTCGCACCCTCTTGGGTGGCATGGGTATCAAAGCTAATCACTTGCCCGTAATTGCTACTCTGGACGTTGCTCCGCTCAAAATTCAGCTTGCTGATGGCAGCGAAGAAGTATTCGCTGTTTGCGGCGGTTTCTTAGAAATGCAAAACAACAAATGCACTGTTCTGGCTACCATTGCAGAACCGGGCGCAGAAATTGATGCTGCTCGTGCTGCTGCTGCTAAAGAACGTGCAGAAGCTCGTCTTGCTTCTAAAAATGAAGACCTTGACGTAGAACGCGCTAAATATGCTCTGAGAAGAGCTAGCATGCGTCTGCGCATTAGTGAAGCTCTCGGCAAAAAGTAACTATTACAATGCCAAACCGAACCCCGTCTCGTAAGAGGCGGGGTTTATTTTTTATCTGCGATTTGCTATAATCAAAATAGAAAGTTTAAATATAAGGAGGGCTTCATATGTCCGATATTATTGATAGCCTGACTGGCAACTCCATGCTCCACTTGAAGCAGGACATTGCGTACTTGCGTCAATGCCTGGCAGAATGTGAAGACGAAGAAAAGAAAAAGCTTATTCGCCGCGAACTGATGGAAAAAGAAACCTATTACAATATTCTTGCTGACCGTCAAAGATTGGGCAGATGATAACCGGTTAATTACCGGTTATTTTTCTTTTTTCCTCCTTTAGCAGTTGAAAAACTATCAGAAAAAATGATAAAATATGATTTGGAAAGTGTCTTTGTATAATATAAGCTTCTCTCGTCAGGAGGATTACTTTGGAAAAATTAGTTGTTAAAGGCGGCAAACGCCTTGTAGGTACAGTAAAAACCAGTGGTGCAAAGAACGCTGTTCTGCCGATTATTGCTGCATCTATTATGGGCGTTACTCCTAGTCACTTTGATGAAGTGCCTATGCTGGAGGATGTGCGTACCATTAGCGAAATTTTAAAAGGCTTGGGGATTAAGGTTAAAACCTCCCAAAACAATATTTTAGATATAGATAGTACAGTAGTTGATTCCTACGAACCGCCCTGTGAATTGATGCGTAATATGCGTGCCTCCTTTTTCATTATGGGGCCTTTGCTGGCGCGCATGGGGAAGGCTCGTATTTATATGCCGGGTGGCTGTGCCATTGGTGCTCGTCCCATTGATATTCATCTGAAAGGCTTTGAAGCCTTGGGTGTGGAAATTGACCAAAGCGAAGGGCTTATTGAGGTTAGTGCTCCCCATGGCTTAAAGGGTACTACCATTTATTTTGATTTCCCTAGCGTGGGTGCCACTGAAAATATTATGATGGCTGCTGCTTTGGCAGAAGGTGTTACTATTTTGGAAAATGCAGCAGAAGAGCCTGAGATTGTTGCTTTGGCTAACTATTTGAATAAAATGGGTGCCAAGATTCGTGGTGCAGGTACTGATGTGATTCGTATCGAAGGGGTTAAGGAACTGCATGGTGCAGATTACACCATTATTCCTGACCGTATCGAAGCAGGCACTTATATGATTGCGGCTGCTATGACCGGTGGTGATGTAGTGGTAGAAAATGTTTTACCGGAACATCAAAAACCTCTGATTGCTAAGTTGCGTGAAGCAGGCGCTACTGTTATTGAAGATATTGATAATGTTCGCGTTATTGGCAATTGTCCTTTGAAGGCTGTTTCTGTAAAGACCTTGCCCTACCCAGGGTTCCCCACTGATATGCAGGCGCAAATCATGGCGATGATGGTGGTGGCAGAAGGCACCAGCAGAGTAACGGAAACTATTTTTGAAAACCGCTTTATGCATGTAGAAGAGCTGAACCGCATGGGGGCTAAGATTACCACTGCTGACCGTAGTGCTACTATCGAAGGTCCTTCTAAGCTGGTAGGTTGTGACGTGCGTGCTACGGACCTGCGTGCTGGTGCCGCTATGATTCTGGCAGGCCTAGTGGCAGAGGGAGAAACCCGCATTGGTGATTTGCACCATATTGACCGCGGTTACGAAGATATTGTTGAGAAATTGAGAAACTTGGGCGCTGATATTGAGCGCGTTGATGTTTAAGACAGGAGATAAACTAAAATGTTTAAAAGCATGGATATCGGTATTGATTTAGGTACTGCTAACATACTTGTTTTTGTAAGAGGTAAGGGCGTAGTTTTGAAGGAGCCTTCCGTTGTGGCGATTGATAAAACCCGCAATAAGGTGCTGGCAGTTGGAGATGCTGCCCGCGAAATGCTGGGACGTTCTCCCGGAAACATTGTGGCAATTCGTCCTTTGAAAGAAGGGGTAATTGCTAACTACACCATTACTCAAAAACTTTTGGCACATGTTATTGAAAAGGTTGCAGGAAGATGCCTGTTCTTTAAACCCCGCGTTATGACCTGTGTACCCATTGGTATTACTTCCGTTGAGAAGCGTGCCGTTATGGAAGCTACTACCCAAGGTGGCGCGTCCAAGACCTATTTGATAGAAGAACCCTTGGCTGCAGCTTTGGGTGCCGGTATTGATATTTCTGTACCGCGTGGCAATATGGTTGTAGATATTGGCGGCGGTACTACTGACATTGCAGTATTAAGCTTGGGCGGCATTGTGGTTAGCTCTTCCATTCGCGTGGGTGGTGACCACTTTGACGAATGCATCGTGCGTTATGTGAAAAAGGTTCATAACGTTTTGATTGGCGAGCGTACTGCAGAAGAAATCAAGCTGAATATTGCAACCGTTTCTAAAAACAGCAGGGATTTGTCCATGGAAGTGCGCGGTCGTGATATGGTAACTGGTTTGCCCACTACCTTTAGCGTTACTTCTGCAGATTGCCGTGCTGCTTTGGAAGACTCTGTAGCTTCTATGATTGCCACTGTGCGTAGCGTTTTGGAAAAATGCCCGCCGGAATTGGCTTCCGATATTGTAGATAATGGTATCTACCTGACAGGCGGTGGCGCTCTGTTGGACGGTTTGGCTGAAATTATGCAGGCAGAAACCGGTATAGACATTCATGTTGCAGATAATCCCTTGGATTGTGTGGCAATGGGTACCGGTAAGGCGCTGCAAAGCTTGGATAAATTGCATCCCGGTGCTATTTATACTTCTTCTAATTTGGGTTGAGGGATTTTGGTTTAAGAATTTGAAGGGACTATTCGTAAGGGTAGTCCCTTTATGTAATTTTTGAGAATATAATTACAAAATTTATAATCTTTTTGCAGCACGCAAATTGTACGCAAAGTTTTAGTAGAAAATGTTGTCGGTCGCAAAACTCGCTTCGCTCAGACAATTGCTCTCTACCAACATTTTCCACATTATAATTTGACTAAATTTGCTATCCGCTGCATAAAAAGTTCATAAATTTTGATTATAGGTAGGTGTTCTTATGCACATAAAAAATAAATGTACTATCTTAATATTGATGATATTATTTCTTGTGACAACCACCTCTGTACACGCTGCCCCGATTACTAATTTGCGGAGCAGTGTAAGCCCTGCTAGGGTGCGCTTGGTTCTGGATAGTGAGAAACCCATTGAGTACAAGGCGGAAAAGCTGACTAGGAAGCTGGTTGTGCAGTTGCCCAAGAGTGCCAGTAATGAGCGTAATCTTGCCATTGCAGATAATATTGTGAAATCTGCCCAGCTAGTACCGGTGAAGCGAGGTGCCAGCCAGCTGACCATCAATATGCTCAAGGATTGTCAGTACAAGATTTACCAATACACCAATCCCAATAGGCTGGTGATTGATATTTTTCGCATAGATCTGATTCAGCAGGAAAAGACCTTGGCAAAGGGGGTTACCTATACCTACATTCAAGACGAGATGAATGGTATCCAAATACAAGCCTGCCTTTTGAGTATTGCACCTACTGCCAAGTTTGAGCTTAGGCCTTTTTCTGCGGCGGGAGCATATAACGGACGAGGCTTGCTTTCCACAGAAGCAAAGCGTCGGAAACTAAAGGCTGCTGTGAACGCATCTTACTTTGACAGTGACGGTTGGGTAATTGGCGTGAACAAGGACAGGGGTAATTTCATGAGTATGGATAGTACTTCTCGCAGTGCCTATGTGGATGATGGTAAGCAGCGTTATATTCTCAAGGATGTTGCTTATAGGGGAGTGCTACGTTTTGCCGGCGGTGAACTTCCTCTCAAGGGGATGAACAGAGCCCGTATTGCGGAAGATGCAGTGCTGTTTAACGAATACTATGGTAAAAGTACTAGAACCAACCAGTGGGGACGAGAGATTAAGATTCGTGACAACAAGGTAGTAGAGGTCTCCAATAAGGGTAATATGAAAATAGAACCGGGAACCATGGTGGTATCTGCTCATGGACTTAGCAACAAATATTTACTGCGCAGTATAAGCGTGGGTGATAAGGTGGAGCTGGTACAGGAGCTGAATGTACCCCAGGCACAGCTTGCTCCCATTGTAGTTGGCGGCGGGCCGTTGATTTTGGAGAACGGCAATGTGCATGTGCGTAGTCGTGAGGAGCAAATCCCCAATGATATTGCCAAAGGCCGCGCTCCTCGTACGGCGGTGGGCTTGAAGAAGGATGGCACAGTGTTGGTATTGGTGGTTGATGGACGTAGCAGTGATTCTAAAGGCTTAACCTTGGATGAACTGGCAACCTACTTTTTACGTTTAGGTGCAAGGGATGCTGTTAATTTTGATGGTGGCGGCTCCAGTATTATGGTTATCAATGGAGAGGTTGTCAATAAGCCATCTGATGGTAGGGAGCGCAGGGTAAGTATGGCCTTGGGCTTGTTCCCTAAGGGTTGATTACTTGTCAAAGTTTGTGCCAGGTTGTATAATATTTGTATAGTTAGATAAGAACCGGCGTGGCTTGGCCCGCCGGTTTTGCGGTATATAGATATAGGAGTAAATATGAAACTCAAAGGATTTTTCTTAGGATTACTGTTGTGCTGCTATACTTGCGTAGCCTTTGCCAGCGTCCCCTTGATGCCTATTCAGGACTTGAAGCCAGGGATGCAGGGCATTGGCAAGACTGTAATCAAAGGCGATACAATTGAAGAATTTAATGTAGAAATTTTAGGTGTCAGCGGTAGTGAAGCAGCTGGCTACAGTATCTTGGTGCGCTTGTACGGTGACTTGATTGAAAAAACCGGTGGTGTTGCCCAAGGTATGAGTGGCAGTCCCGTTTATGTGGATGGTCGCCTGGTAGGGGCAGTTGCCTTCGGCAAAATGTTCAATGACCCTCACTACTGCTTCTTGACTCCTATTCACAGTATGCTCAAGCTTATTGATATGCCTGTTGCCCGTAGTGGGGACTGGCTTCCTAAAGGCACCGGTCTTTTGGCTGGTGGCTTCACTCCCATGGGCATGGAATATCTGCAAGAACGTTTACAGACCTTAGGGCTAGAGGCTGTTGCCGGCGGTGGCAGTGGTTCGGAGCACGTAGGTAAGTTGGAGGCGGGGAGTGCGGTTGGCGCTTCCATCATGCAGGGGGATTTAACCCTGGGAGCTTTGGGAACCGTTACCTGGGTGGATGATAAGGGCAATGTGCTTGCCTTTGGGCATCCCTTTATGCAACGGGGCGAATGTAATTTCTTTATGAATAAAGTGTGGGTTTTGGGCTGTATTCCCAATCTGCAAAGCAGCTATAAGGTTGGCAATATTGGCGAAGCCATTGGTACCTTCACCCAAGATAGAGCCAGTGGTATTGGCGGTAAGGAAGGCAAGGTGCCTAGTTCTATTCCCGTCTTTGTTTCCGTAAGCGATACTGCCCGCGGTCAGAATAATGCGGTGCGGGTACGCATTGTGGAAGACGAAAAGCTTGTGCCTGCCCTCTTGGATGCAGCTGTATTCAACACTGTAACTAAAACTATGGATAGAAACGGTGGCGGTACTGCGCGCCTGCAATTTGAGATTAGCGGTGTGGATAAGGATAAGAACCTTGTAACCATTGACAGGGAAAATATGTATTATGCTTCCGAAGGCTTGGCTAAGCTGATGAATTTTGAAATGGTGGAAGCTGCCAACATCCTGAGCCAAAATAAATTTGAAAAGATTGATATCTATGGCATTACTGTTACTGCAGAGATTACTGACGACGTGCAGGTAGCAGAAATTACTCAAGTGAGCACTCCTAAGCGGGATGTTAAGCCTGGCGACAAGGTACCCTTTGAAGTTACCTTAAAACCTTATCGGGGCAAGGAATTTACTAAAACTGCTTACTTCACCGTACCCAAGAATCACCCCGGCGGCAAGCTGGCGTTAAGCGTGCGTGGTGGCAGCAGCCTGGCGTGGGTGCAAAAGCTTTTGCGTAAACAGCAGGATGAAGGCATGCCCGTTCAAGAAAAAGAAAAGAAAGTTTCTCTGGCAGACTTCATCAAGAAATTTAACGAAGCTGATAAAAACAACGAATTGATTATTGATATGGCAAGCGGTGTGCCTTCTGCCATGAATGCAGAGGCAATGCCGGAAGCAGGCTTGGCAGGAATTTTACAGGGAAGTCCCTACAAACAGAAGCAAGCCTTTGACTTTATCATTGACGGCGACAGGGAGATTACTCTTAACGTGGATAAATAATCATAACTGTCAAGGATTTGCCATATTTATACGCTATAATGAAAGTAACAAAGTATAAGGGTTGATATTTAAATGTTTCAAAGCATTTGCGAAGCAATAGGCAAAAAAATAATAAATGGTTGCGCTGCCGCAGGCAGAATGAGCATTCTCTTCATGGAAACCATTAAACGCCTGAAGGACGCTGATATGAAGGAAGTGTTCAGGCAAATGGCTCTGCTGGGTGCGGATAGTTTACCCATCGTGCTAATGACCATCCTGTGTACAGGCATGGTATTTTCCGTACAGACGGCGAAGGAGTTTGTGCGCTTTGGTGCTGCTTCTTCCGTAGGTGGCATTGTTGCCATCGCTATGGCTCGCGAGCTGGTACCAGTACTGACGGGCGTAGTAGTTGCCGGTCGTATTGGCGCTGCTATTGCTGCGGAGATTGGTACTATGAAGGTTACGGAGCAGGTTGATGCTCTGCGCGTTATGGCGGCGAACCCGGTAAGCTTCCTTGTAGTACCACGTTTTATCGCCATTGTGCTGATGATGCCTGTACTGGTAGTCTTCGCCAATTTGATTGGTAATATTGGCGGCTGGGTGGTTGCCCATTATTACGCAGGCATTGGAACCTTTACTTATGAAAACTCTATTAAGGTTTTGGCTGAAACCTACGATATGGTGGGCGGTATGATTAAAAGCTCCGTCTTTGGGGCGATTATCGCCATTGTTGGCTGTTACAAAGGTTTGAACGCTCCCAACGGTGCGGAAGGCGTTGGCCTTGCTACCACTGCTTCCGTAGTGCTATCCATCATCTTAATTTTTATTACCAATTATTTTTTATCCATCCTTTTATATGTGTAAGGAGTTTGCGCTATGGAGAAAAAGGAACCTGTAATTAAAATACGCAAACTTAAAATAGCTTTTGGTTCTAAGGTTGTCTTAGATGAAATTGATTTGGATCTTTATCCCGGCGAAACCTTGGCGGTAATTGGACCTTCCGGTACAGGCAAGAGTACGGTGCTGAAAGTAATGACCGGTCTGCTTGCCCCCACTTCCGGTAGTGTGGTTATCCAAGGTCGTGAGGTTAGCGGCTTTGGCGAGGCAGAATGGGATGAGCTACGCAAGTTCATGGGTGTTGTCTTTCAATACTCCGCACTCTTTGACTTCTTGACCGTCGGCGAAAATGTAGCCTTCGGTTTACGCAGGCATTTTAACTTGCCGGAAGAAGAAATCCAGGCTAAGGTAACGGACTTACTGCAAATGGTGGGCTTGCCCGGCACTAATAATATGATGCCTTCAGAGCTGAGTGGTGGTATGAAAAAACGTGTTGGCCTGGCAAGAGCCTTGGCAATGCAGCCTCAAATCGTCTTTTATGATGAACCGACGGCTGGTCTTGACCCGGTAATGACCATGACCATCAGCCGTCTTATCCGCAAAACCCAAGAACAGTTGGGGGTTGCTTCGCTTTTGGTAACACACGATATGGAATCTGCCTTCTTGGCGGCGGACCGTATCGCTATGCTATATAATGGAAAGATTGTTCAGATAGGGACAGTGGCAGAAATCAAGAATAGTACAAATCCTGTAGTGCGCGCGTTCATTAGCGGACAGGAGCTGAAGAAGGAGGATTTAAATGGCAAGCAGTGAAGTTAAGGTAGGTGCCTTTACCTTAGGCGGTGCGGCGATTTTGGCTGGCATCATTACCTTTATGGGAGCATTTACTTTTGGTAAGGAAGGTTACAAGCTGCAAATTGACTATCCTCAAGTAAGTGGCTTAATGCCCGGTCATGTGGTGCGCTACGCAGGGGTACAGGTGGGTACTGTTAAGGATATTAACGTGCAAGCTAGCTCCGTAGCAGTCATTGCAGAAATAGAAGATAATATTAAAATTCCCCAAGGCGCGCTTTTCACCATTGGTTCTGATGGTATCTTAGGTGAAAAATTCGTCAATGTGGTACCGCCTAAAAGCTTTGACAAAGGCTATATTAACGAGGGCGGCACTGTAAAAGGTGTTCCCGGCGGCAGTATGGAAGAATTTTTCAGTGCTTCCGGTGACGCAGTGCAAAACATCTTTGGTGACAAGGATACCCAACTGGCAATGCGCGAGACCATCAAGCATATGAATGAAATCTCTCAAAATATGAGTGTCATTACCAAAACTATGGCAGATGTGTCTTCTGCTAACCAGCAAAACTTGGATACCATGGTTAAGCAAATGGCAGAGATGACCGCTCGTATGAATGGTATCTCCTATCATATGGAAAGCCTGATGGCTGGCGTGGATAACAAGGGTGCAACCGGTCAAAACATTGCTTCCATTGTGGAAAATATGAAGGATATTACAGACCGTTTTGATAATATGGTTAAGGTTTTGGAAACAGTTGCTTCTGACCCGGTAACCGCAGATGCCTTGAAGGGCACCATTGTTAATGTAAAAGAAGCAAGCGGCAGAGCCAATAAAATTTTAGGCACTGTCAGCGATGCCAGGCTAAGCGCGGATGTGTCTTCAACCCTTAAAGATAGCGACTGGCGCAGCAATTTTGGTGTAACCCTAACTCCATCCAAGGATAGCACCCTTTATCTGGGTGGCTACGATATTGGCAATAGCAACAAGTTTGACTTTATCGCCAGCAAATCCAAGGGCAATTTAGGAATGAGCATGGGTGCCATGCAGGGTGAGTTTGGTGTAGGCTTGAGCTATGATTTTGGCAAAAGCTTCCGTATTTATTCCCAACTGTACGATTTTGATGATTCCAAGGTACGTTTAGGTGGGGAAGTACGTGTTACGGATAACCTTTCCCTTTACGGCGAAAGCATGGATTTGAAAGGAAATAAGAGCGACACCTATGTAGGCGTGCGCAGTTATTTTTAAAGTTTTATTTGACTTTTCAGGTGAAAAAAA
>JAFTMR010000022.1 GCA_017452325.1 Phascolarctobacterium sp.
TTAGATGTTAGTAACTACGGGGATTGGCGCAGTTTGGTAGCGCGCTTGTTTCGGGTACAAGAGGCCGTGAGTTCGAATCTCGCATCCCCGACCATTGAAAATTAAGGACTGCTTTGGCAGTCCTTTTTTGTTTGCCTAAACACTAACTATATTGTATAATAGTGTAGTCTGTAGTTTAATAGGCGTTCTGTTTTTACAGAGGCTTTAAGATATTTGAGGAGGTTGCGAGATGTCTGTTTTTGACGTGTTACAAGAGCGTGGTTTTATTAAACAATTGTCCCACGAAGAAGAAATCAAAGAACTTTTAGAAAAAGAGAAAGTTACTTTTTATATTGGCTTTGACCCTACCGCTGACAGCCTGCACGTTGGTCACTTCATTGCTTTGATGTTGATGAGCCATATGCAAAAGGCTGGTCACCGTCCCATCTGCCTGCTTGGTGGTGGTACCGGTATGGTAGGTGACCCCAGTGGTAAAGACGATATGCGCAAAATGCTTACCCCGGAATTTATTGCGCACAATATCGCTTGCTTCAAAAAACAAATGAGCCGTTTCATCGACTTTGCTGATGACAAGGCTATTATGGTAAACAATGCGGATTGGCTGATGGACTTGAACTATATCCAACTGCTCCGCGAAGTTGGCGTACATTTCTCCGTAAACCGTATGTTGGCAGCTGAATGCTTCAAAAAACGTTTGGAAAAAGGTATGACCTTCTTTGAATTCAACTATATGATTATGCAAGGCTATGACTTCTGGCATCTGTTCAAACACCACAACTGCGTTATGGAATTGGGCGGTGACGACCAATGGTCCAACATGCTTGCCGGTGTTGAACTTATCCGCCGTAAAGAACAAAAGCCTGCTTTCTGCATGACCTGCAAACTGCTCACCACCAGTGATGGTCGCAAGATGGGCAAGACCGAAAAAGGCGCTTTGTGGCTTGACCCGGAAAAAACCTCTCCCTACGATTTCTATCAATACTGGCGCAACGTTGGCGATAGCGATGTTGAAAACTGCTTGAGCCTGTTGACCTTCTTGCCCATGGACGAAGTTCGTCGTCTTGGCGCACTTAAAGATGCAGAAATCAACACTGCTAAAAAGGTTCTCGCTTTTGAAGTTACCAAATTGGTTCATGGCGAGGAAGAAGCTCTTAAAGCGCAACAAGCAGCGGAAGCACTCTTTGGTGGCGGCGGTAATATGGAAAATGTTCCCACCATCGAAATTACCGCAACTGACAAGACTGCTAAAATCATCGACGTTCTGACTGCTAACAAAGTGTTCAGCAGCAAACGCGAAGCTCGTCAAATGATTGCTCAAGGCGGTCTGTATTTGCAAGACGCTGCTGTAACCGATCCGGAAGCTTTCCTGGCAGAAGAAATGTTTGACGCTGAAGGCAGCTTGTTGATTCGTAAAGGTAAGAAAAAATACTACCGTTTGGTTGTAAAATAATATGGCAGATCATAAAGCTTCATTTGGATTAATTCTTCCCATTGCCTTGATGTTGTTCTCCTTTTTCTTTGGTGCGGGTAATTTTATTTTCCCACCCATCTTAGGACAACAGGCAGGCGATGGCATGATGGCAGCGATTATTGGTTTTTGTATCAGTGGTGTAGGTTTGCCCTTGACCGGTGTTATTGCAATGGCACTCACTCGTAGTGATAACCCAGAGACCATGGTAAACCCTGTGCATCCTTTGTACGCGAAGGCTCTAATTGTTATTACGTCTTTAACCATTGGCCCTTTCTTCGCTATTCCTCGTACTGCGGCGGTTTCTTTCGACACAGGTATTTTGGCATTCATTCCTTCCGGTTGGGAAAGTAATGCACTGATGATTTATTCCTTCCTGTTTTTCGCAGTAACTTATTTCTTGGCGGTTAATCCTTCCAAGATTATTGATAACATTGGTAAAATTCTTACCCCGATGCTGCTCTTGTGCTTGGGCATTTTGATTACCTTTGTTCTCTTCAAGCCCATGGGTGTTGTGCAGCCTGCTGTTGGTGAATACGCAAGTATTCCTTTCTTCAAAGGCTTCCAAGAAGGCTACAACACTATGGACCTTTTGGCTTCCTTACTCTTTGGTGCGGCTACCATCAACGCTATCGAAGCAAAGGGTATTTTGAATCAAAAGCTGTTGACTAGACTTTGTATTTATTCCGGCATTATCGCTGCGTTGTTCTTGGCAGTTATCTATGGTTCTTTAACCTATATGGGTGCTTCCAGTGTGGCAATGATGGGTCTAGTACAAAATGGCGGTCAACTACTTAGCAATATTACCATTCACTACTTTGGTTGGTATGGCAAAGTAATTTTGGCGTTGATTATTTTCTTCGCTTGCCTTACTACCAGTATTGGTGTTACCAGTTCTGTATCCGGTTACTTCAACGTGGTATTCAAGGAAAAAATCCAATACGACCGTTACGTTGCTGCAATCTGCATTTTCAGCTTTGTGGTTTCTAACGTGGGCTTGAGCAAGTTGATTCAATTTGCAATTCCCGTATTGTGCATCTTGTATCCTATTACCATCGTTGTTGTGCTTTTGAACTTGGGTAATGCAATTTTCCATCGCGATCCTAAAATCTATCGTCCTTGCATGTTCTTTACTACCATCTTTGCAATCTTTGACGGCTTGCGTGCCAGCGGTACTGACATCGGATTTGTAGGCGAGCTTCTGAGTGCTTACGTTCCTTTGTATAATATTGGCTTTGGTTGGATTACACCCTGTTTGGTAGGTATCATTGTTGGTATGCTTTGGAAAGCAACTTCTAAAAAATAAAAACTAAACCTCTCTTGTCCGTAAGACAGGAGAGGTTTTCGTTTATTTCAGAAGTTCGTTTATTAAATTTTCATCAGGAGTTGTGTAGTAAGTGGTTTGGTTTGTAAAAATTACGAACCCGGGCTTGCTTCCGCTGGGTTTCTTAACGTAACGACGTTTGGTGCAGTCAACAGGAATGTTGCTGCCGTTGCGTGCTTTGCTAAAGTAGCCTGCCAGCTGGCAAGCAATGTCAATGTCACGCTCGCTTGGCTCCGGTAAAGTGGTTTTCAAAATAACGTGGCTTCCGGGAATGTCCTTGGTGTGGAACCACAAATCGTTGGGGCCGCCAACGGTGAAGGTTACGTAATCATTTTGTTTGTTGTTCTTACCAATATATAAGTCGCTGTCAGCACTTAGCTTGATGTGCAAGGGTTGGGATTTTTGCCAGCCAGCTTTATTCTTCTTTTTACTAACTTCCTTGATAATGCCAGCCGCTGTAAGTTCTTGGGTAATTTCTTCAATTTCGCTTTTGGTATTTGCGGTTAAGAGAGAGGCTTCTATGCTGGCAAGATAGGTAAGCATTTCCTGAGTTGCTTCCAGCTGTAACTGCACTTCCGTTTGAGCGCGCTTATATTTATTGTAGCGTTTGTAATAGGCTTGGGCGTTTTCTGTCGGGGAAAGAATAGGGGAGAGGGCGACTGTAACAGGCTCGCCATCGTAAATGTTGATAAGGTCGGCACTTTGCTGTCCTCTTTTTATTTGATAGATGTTTGCCATAATAGTATCAGCAAGCATCCGTTGTGCTTCTGCGTCGTTGGCGGTGAGCAGGTCGTTTTCCAGAGCGTCTAATTTTTTGGTAAGCTTGCCAATCTCCGCAGTGACGATTTTTTGTAATTGCTCGTGTTGGGGAAGCTGGATGGGCTTCAAGCTCATGGCAAAGCAGATTGCTTCGTTGATGTTGGGGAACTCTTTAGCTTGCATGCCTTGCTCTAAGTTTTGAGGGGGCATGGGCAAAATGGTTTTGACCTGATTGGTACGGCTGACCAATGCGTAAACAGGCTTGTCCTGTTCCATACGTTCCTGCAAATTTTCGATAGCCTTTGTCAAACGAGGCAGGTCGTGGTATTCCAAGCCAACCTTGTTCGGTAAAATGTCTGCATCGATAAGCAGCTCGTTAGCGGTGAATTTGCCAATACCTGTAGTCACATTGATAAGAGCCTTGGAAATATTGGCGGAAGGTAGCTTGCCGGCTGCTTCTGCGATTTCTAAGGCGGGAGTAGTAAGCAGGTTTAAGCCTGCCTGTGGAGGCGGAGCGATGTAGGGCTTGCCGGGCAAGATAATGCGGTAACTGCTTTGGGCAGCGTTAACGTGCTTCAAGCTATCCAAGATTACATCGTCTTGTACGAAGATGATGTTACTGTTCTTACCGGTAAGTTCAAAAATAAGTTTCTTGGTAATAATCTTACTGCTCGCTCCAAGCAAATCTATTTCCATCGTAATCACGCGGTCAAGACCGCTTTGGGTAACCTTGGCAATGCGCCCTTCCTCCAGATGCTTGCGTAAAAGCATGCACAAGGTAGGGGGAACTTCCGGGTTTTCCGGTAACTTCACAGGGAAGTACAGGGCAGGGCTACCGCCGCCCATATCTGCCAGCAAGGCTATAGTATCGCGGTCACGACGCACCATTAGCAGTAAGCTGTTGGGGGTGGGCATAAAGATTTTGTAAATTTTTCCGCCTTCAAGTTGTTCTATTAAATTGTCGGTTACAAGTTTTAGGGTTAAGCCTTCTAAGTTCATGGTTGTTCCTCGTGAATTGTTCATCATGCTATTTATTGCTTCCCGCTCATACAGAAATGCTTAACGCTCCCTTTAGTATGAAAATATTACCTCGCAAACAACTCGCTTTGCTCAAACAAGTTTGCTCGTTGTAATATTTTCTTTATTACAGAGTCGCTACATTTCTAAATGTCGCTTGGAAGCTAATAAATAGCTTCTTAGTTATTACTGCGGAAAGTATTAAATTGCGTTTTATAACTAAGTATATTAAATGCTTTAATCGCTTGTAAGCATTTCTGTATGAGCGCGAAGCATTAAATCACGAATGTACAGAATAAATGGTAAGATTATTATACCTAATAAACAATGAAACAGCAAAGATTTTAGAAGAACGGAGAAGAAAAACGCTGAAAAAACGAAAGAAGTATGGTATAATTATGTGTCAAGATAAGCAAGCGAAGAAGAGCTTATCTATTGAAGAAAGTTCGTTGCGCGACAGCAGTCGCCAGTAAGGAGGAAATTCGTGTTAAAGAGCATGACCGGTTTTGGTCGCGGTCAATACGAGGACGAAAACTTTTCCGTTACCGTAGAGATGAAGACCGTAAACCATCGTTACAATGAAGTGGCAATCCGCTTGCCCCGCTTCCTGAACCCATTGGAAGATAAAATCCGTAAATCCATTTTAAAAACTGTTAATCGTGGTCGCATTGACGTGTTCATCAACGCAGACTATACTTCCAGTGAAAACTGCACCTTGAAAGTTGATAAAAACTTGGCTGCTGCATATCACAAAGCTTTGCAAGAAGTTGGCTCTGCCATCGGTTTAGAAGAGCTGAACATTAACAGTGCGCAGGAAGTTATGTATCTTTCCCGCTGCCAAGACGTTATCAATGTTAAGGAAGGCTTCTTTGATGTTGAAACCGTTTGGCCCAAAGTTGAGCAAGCTGTTAAAGAAGCTTTGCAAAACTTGGTTGCTATGCGTGAAACCGAAGGTGGCAACATCTACGGAGACTTTATTTATCGTGCAGACCTGATTGCTGAAAAGCTTACTCAAATTGAAGCACGTTCTCCGAAAGTTGTAGAAGAATATCAAGCTAAGCTGACCGAGCGCCTGAATAACCTTTTGGCAGACCACAACATTACTGTTGAACCGGAACGTTTACTGCAAGAGGTTGCTATCTTTGCTGACCGCGCTAGCATTACCGAAGAAATTGTGCGCTTGAAAAGCCATATCAAGCAATTCAAGAATATCATCAACTCTGATCAGCCTGTTGGTCGTAAACTGGACTTCCTGATTCAAGAGTTCAACCGCGAAGCAAATACCATTGCTTCCAAAGCCAATGATTATACTTTGGCACAAATCGTAGTAGAAATTAAAGCTGAAATTGAAAAAATTCGTGAGCAAATTCAAAACATTGAATAAACACGGGAGGCTTTTATGGATATTAAATTAATCAACATCGGTTTTGGTAACATCGTTGCTGCCAACCGCATCATTTCTATTATCAGTCCGGAATCCGCACCCATCAAACGCATTATCCAAGAAGCGCGCGATAAAGGTATGCTGATTGACGCAACCTATGGTCGCCGTACTCGTGCTGTTGTTGTTGCTGATAGCGGTCATATTATTCTTTCTGCGGTACAACCGGAAACCGTTGCTAATCGTCTGATTCAGACTGACGACGAAGACGAAGAATAGGTGGTGGATATTGATGGGAAATGAAGTTAGACCACAAGGCGTATTGCTGGTAGTTTCCGGTCCCTCCGGTGCTGGTAAGGGTACCATTTGTGGAATGTTGCGTGAACATCTGCCTGATTTGGGCTATTCCGTATCCGTTACCACTCGCAAGCCTCGCACTGGTGAGGTTGATGGCGTCAACTACTTCTTCAAAACTGTTGATGAAGTTAAGGAAATGATTGCTAATGATGAGTTCCTGGAATACGCAGAGGTGTATGGTAATTATTACGGTACTCCGCGTAAATATGTAATGGACCAGCTGAACGCAGGCAAGGACGTACTTTTAGAAATTGATATCCAAGGCGCGTTGCAAGTAAAAGAACATTTCCCTGACGGGGTGTTTGTGTTCATCACACCGCCTTCCTTGGACGAATTGTGCGCGCGCATTTATAAACGTGGTACTGATAGCGAAGAGGTTATTAAACGTCGTATGGCGTCTGCCGCTGACGAATTAACCTATGCTTCTAAATATGATTACATCATTGTCAACGATATTGCGGAAAAGGCTACCAAAAAGGTGCTGACCTTAATGGAGGCAGAACGCTATCGTGTGGCAAGAACCTATTTTATTATTGATGAAATTTGCAAATTGAATTTGAAGAGCAAGGAGTGATATATAATGTCCATGGTTGACCCTTCCATCGATTATTTGGCTGAAAAGGTGGATAGCAAATACACCTTAGTTATCTTAGCTGCAAAACGCGCTCGCGAACTTACTGTTCCCGGCGTGAACGCTGCGGAAAAAGAAGTAAGCAGTGCTTTAAAAGAAATTTCTGTTGACACCATCACTTACGAACGTACTAAAAACGTATAAGTATAGGAGGACGCCATCGTGCTGAATGGTAAAAAAATCGCATTAGGTGTTACCGGCGGTATCGCCGTTTATAAAGCTGTAGATTTGGTTAGCCGCTTGCGCAAGCAAGGTGCGGAAGTGCGCGTTATTATGACTGAACACGCGCAAGAATTTGTGACTCCCTTAACCTTTAAGGAAATCAGCGGTAACAAGGTTGCTGTTTCCATGTGGGATTCCAACCAAGAATTTAATGTAGAACATATTTCTCTTGCCAACTGGGCAGACGCTTTTGTCGTAGCTCCGGCAACTGCAAATATTTTGGCTAAAATGGCGAATGGTATTGCTGATGACCTGCTTTCCACCACTTTGTTGGCGGCACAAGCTCCTATCATCGTATGCCCAGCTATGAATACCGGTATGTACCAAAATCCGATTACTCAGGAAAACATTGCGAAGCTTGAGGCTCATGGCGTAACCGTAATGCCTCCTGCTGTTGGCTTCTTGGCTTGTGGCGTAAGTGGTCCTGGGCGTTTGCCTGAACCTCAGCAGATTGTAGAATTCATTGACGCTTTCTTTGCGAAAAAAGATGGTGATATGGTTGGCTTGAAAGTTCTCGTTACCGCAGCAGGTACTCGTGAACCAATTGACCCCGTCCGCTTCGTAGGTAACCGTTCCTCCGGCAAGATGGGTTATGCCATTGCACAAATGGCAGCTCAACGTGGTGCAGACGTTCTTTTGGTTTCCGGTCCTTCCGCTTTGGCGATTCCTCCCAATGTTAAAGGAATCAGAGTAGAAACTACCAACGAAATGCTGGAAGCAGTAATGGAAGCTTACGATAGGATGGATGTAGTAATCAAGGCTGCTGCTGTAGCCGACTATCGTCCCCGCGATGTAGCTGACCAAAAGATTAAAAAGAAAACTGACGACGCATTGACCGTTGTTATGGATAAAAATCCGGACATTCTGAAAGAGCTGGGGGCACGCAAGGCTCATCAAGTATTGGTAGGCTTCGCCGCAGAAACCCAAAATCTTTTGGACAATGCTCGTGAAAAAATTATCAAGAAAAATTTAGATATGATTGTTGCTAACGACGTAACCGCTGCAGGCGCAGGCTTTAACACTGATACTAACATTGTAAAGTTCCTGTATCCAAGCGGCGAGGTGCGTTCCTTGGAGCAAATGGCTAAGACGGAAGTTGCTAATATGCTTCTGGACGCAGTTATGGAGTTGAAAGCAAAGAAATAAAAAACTTGTAGAAAATATGTAAATTTCTTTACATATCTCTTGCAAAGTTAAAAAATTTACCTTATAATAAGGTACGTTAATTTTACAACTACTCATCAAGAGCGGTGGAGGGAATGGCCCTATGAAACCGCAGCAACCCTTGCAGAGTGATGTCTGCAAAAAGGTGCTAAATCCTGCTTGTAATGCAAGATGAGAATGCTAATCTTAGTAAGTTTATGGCGTTCTCAATGTGAGGACGCCATTTTTATTATTACGAATCGCTATAAGCACTGTTATGCTTTGTCGCAGTTCAATCGCTTGCTCAACGTACGTCCAGTACGCCTTCGCGGCACGATTTGCACTGCTTCGCGCCTTCCAGCACTTTTAACGATTCTATGGCAAGCGTATTAAAGTTATGAAAGAAAGGAAGAACCCAGAATGAGAAAGTTATTTACTTCTGAATCAGTAACTGAAGGCCATCCCGACAAGATTGCTGACCAAATTTCCGATTCCGTATTAGATGCTATCTTGGCACAAGACCCTAAAGGTCGTGTTGCCTGCGAAACTGTTGTTACCACCGGACAAATCCACGTTGTTGGTGAAATCTCTACTACTTGCTATGTTGACATTGCTAGCATTGCCCGCAATGCAGTGATTGAAATTGGTTATGACCGCGCAAAATATGGTTTTGACGGTAACACCTGCGGTGTGCTTATTTCCATCGACGAACAATCTCCCGATATCGCTATGGGCGTTGACAAAGCTTTGGAAGCTAAAGAAGGCAATGCTGCGGAAGAGGAAACTGGCGCTGGCGACCAAGGTATGATGTTTGGTTACGCAACCAACGAAACTGAAAGTTATATGCCCATGCCTGCATACTTGGCAAATAAACTCTCCCTGCGTTTGACTCAGGTTCGTAAAACTGGTTTGTTGCCTTATCTGCGTCCTGATGGTAAAACCCAAGTAACTGTTGAGTACGTTGATGGTAAACCTGTACGTATTGATACTATTGTTATTTCTTCCCAACATGCACCGGAAGCTACAAATGAGCAAATTACTAAGGACATTATCGAGCATGTAATAAACGCTGTTGTTCCCGCTGAAATGTTGGACGAAAATACCAAGTACTACATCAATCCCACCGGTCGTTTCGTAATTGGTGGTCCTCAAGGTGATGCTGGCTTGACTGGTCGTAAAATTATTGTAGATACTTATGGTGGTATGGCTCGTCATGGTGGCGGTGCTTTCTCCGGTAAAGACCCCTCTAAAGTTGACCGCAGTGCGGCTTACGCAGCTCGTTACGTTGCTAAAAACGTTGTTGCCGCAGGCTTGGCAGATAAATGTGAAATTCAATTGGCTTATGCCATCGGCGTAGCACAGCCTGTTTCCGTACTTGTTGAAACCTTTGGTACTGCAAAAATTGATGAAGAAAAAATTGCAGAGCTGGTTAAAAAGAATTTCTCTCTCAGCCCCAGCGGTATTATCAAAGAATTAGACCTTCTGCGTCCCATCTATAAACAAACTGCAGCTTATGGTCACTTTGGCAGAACTGATGTAGACCTGCCTTGGGAGAATACCGATAAAGCTGCTACTTTGAAAGAGCAAGCTGGTTTGTAAGCTTTTTTTGAGGGATAGGGGAATTAATGAAGGATTTGTTAAAATACGAAGAAGATAAAAATATTATGGCGCTGTTGCCCATAGCAGTATTCATTGTACTGTTTGTAGGCAGTGGCATTATTACCGGTGATTTTTATCTGATGCCTACTACCATGGCGTTCTTGATTGCGCTATTTGTGGCTCTGTGGCAAAATAAGAAATTTACTTTTGAAGAAAAATTATATGTTGCGGCAAGTGGTGCTGGGGATGTAAATATCATCACTATGTGCATCATCTATCTAATGGCCGGAGTGTTCAGCGCAGTGGTAACTGCGGCTGGCGGTGTAACCAGTACTGTAAACTTTGCGCTTTCCATTATTCCTGTAGATTTTGCTGTGCCCGGCTTGTTCCTTATGGGCTGCTTCATTTCTTTGGCGATGGGGACTTCCTGCGGTACTATCGCAGCACTGGCTCCGATTGCTGTAGATATCAGCAGTAAGACTGGTTTCAATCCTGCAATGTGCATTGGTGCAGTGGTGTGCGGTGCTATGTTTGGTGATAACCTTTCTATGATTAGCGATACCACTATTGCGGCAGTACGTACTCAAGGCTGCGAGATGAGCGATAAGTTCAAAGCGAACTTTAAAATTGTTTTGCCGGCGGCACTTGCTACTGTTGGTATCTTCTATGCAATTTCCAGCGGTAATGCTTATGTGGTGGGTAATGATTTGCAATATAATATTGTTCAAATCGTGCCCTATATGCTGATTTTGGTTGGTGCGTTGTTTGGCGTAAATGTTTTTGCTCTGCTGGGCGGTGGTACCATCGTTTCTGTTTTCGTAGGTCTATACACCAATAGCTTTACTGCAAGCAGTATTTTGAGTTTGACTGGTAAAGGCTTGAGCGGTATGTATGAAATTTCCATTATCGCAATCTTGGCGGCTTGCATTAGTGCGTTGGTAAGAATGAATGGCGGTTTTAAATGGATTTTAGATAGTGTTCAAGGTAGAGTGGGTGGTTATAAAGGTGGTCAATTTGGTATTGGTGCCTTGGTTTTGATGATGGACTTTGCAACTGCGAACAACACCATCGCTATTGTGTTGGCGGCTCCATTGGCAAAACAAATTGCTCAAACCTTTAAGATTTCTGCTAAACGTAGTGCATCCTTGTTGGATATCTTCTCTTCTGTTGGACAAGGCTTGATTCCTTACGGTGCGCAGCTTCTTTCTGCAGCAGCACTGTCCGGTCTTACTCCTCTCGTGATTATGCCTTATTTGTATTATCCTGTTTTAATGCTGGTATGTGTTGTGGCGTATATCCTTATGAGCAAAGAGGGCGAATAAAAATAACACCAGTAGTTACAAGCTATAAACTTGTGGCTACTGGTTTTTTATTTTATTTGTTACATTTTTCGTGGAGGAATAACCATGAATTCTGCCTAAACAGTAAATTAAATAAAATAATGTGGAATTCATATGTATTTATGGTAAAATGAACGTAACAATTTCATATTAGCTTGAATAATTAAAACACTATGGCAGGAACTGAAATAAGCTAGGGACGCCATTGGGAAGGAGAAAATTATGATTACAGAGCGCGAGATTTATTTAACTAATCCGGAGGAAAAAAAGAAAGTAGTCGAATTTTTGGAATCATTCCAATTGACGTTTAGTGGCAATATTGATTATACCATGGGCCTTTATGATGATGGAGAGCTTATCGGTACGGGGTCTTTGGGTGGTCGTGTTATGAGGGATATAGCGATTAAGTTATCCTATCAAGGTAGGGGACTTACTCGTCGTATAATTCGTAATTTACAAATTGAATCTTATCGTCGTGGTGTACGTGGCAATCAAGTTTTTACCAAGCCTGGCAATGTAGAAATTTTTAAGCATGTTGGATTCAAGAAGGTTGCAGTAGCTGCTCCGTATGCTGCTTTATTGGAGTCTGGTACTAATACTTTAGATGAATATATTGATAGAATTGCTCGTATTCTGGGGGCAGGTAATGGTAAAAAACGTTCTGCCATTGTTATGAATTGTAACCCTTTTACTTTGGGACATCGTGCTTTGATTGAAGAAGCTTCTAAAAATAGTGATGAAGTAATTATTTTTGCTGTTCAGGAAGATAGGTCTGCTATTCCTTTTTCTGACCGCTTTTCTTTGATGAAGCAGGGCGTTGCTGATTTGCGTAACGTTAGTATCGTAAGTGGTGGTGATTACATTATTTCTAATGCAACCTTCCCGACCTATTTTATTAAAGGTACTGACGAATTGGCAGCTCAAACTCATCTAGATGCCATGGTATTTGCTCAACGCATTGCGCCTGAGTTGAATATTACTGCACGTTATGTAGGTGAGGAGCCTACGGATAAAACTACTTTGGCATATAATGAAGCAATGAAGGATATCTTCCCGGATAATGGCATTGAGCTTTACATAGTACCTCGAAAGAAGGATGGTAAGGAAGTTATTAGTGCTTCTAAGGTGCGTGCCGCTTTTATAAAA
>JAFTMR010000023.1 GCA_017452325.1 Phascolarctobacterium sp.
CAATATGCAGTTTATCACTGGGGTAGTAAATAGGGGTGGTAATATAATAAGTCGGTTTAGTCATTCTGAAATCCCTTCTCCTTCTGAAATAAGTTGATTATATAGTTCCCTTTTGGGGATTCTATGCTTTTTAGCTACTTGCGCCAAGGCGGTTTTCTTATCTGTGCCATTGGCAATTAAATTTTTCACCTCGTCCAAGGGGTCAAGCGCTTCTGCTTCGTCAGCAGGCTTGCCTTCGCCGGGCGCCAATACCAAGCAGAACTCTCCCCGCGGTGCTTGCTGTTCCAACCATTCCAAACAGCTTGCTACTGTTCCACGATAGAATTCTTCGTGGAGTTTGGTCAGCTCCCGCGCCGCCGCCATGGGTCTATCGCCCCAACATTCTAAAATGTCTTGGAGCACTTCTTTAATGCGGTGAGGTGCTTCGTACAAAATTATGGTCGCGGGAATGTGTTGCCACAATGCCAGCTGTTCCTTGCGGTTGCGCCTGCTCTTAGGCAGGAAGCCTCCGAACAAAAACGGATAGGCAGGAAGACCGGAGGCGATAAGGGCACAGAGAGCTGCATTAGCCCCGGGGACGGGCACAACCCTTACACCTGCGTCAATGGCTTCTTTCGCCAAAGCTTCGCCGGGATCTGCAATACCGGGGAAACCTGCATCACTTACGAGAGCAATGTTCTTGCCAGCTAGCAGCTCGCCTAAAAGGTAAGCTCCTTGCTTTTCCTTGCTGTGTTCGTCGTAGCGCACCAAGCGACCTTTAATTTCAAAGTGGTTTAAAAGCTGCAGGGTATGACGGGTGTCCTCCGCCGCAATAATGTCTGCTTCTCGCAGCATACGGATGGCACGAGGGGTCATATCCTCCAAATTACCGATGGGCGTCGCACATAAGTACAGAGTTCCGTATAAAGTTTTTTCTGTTGTCACTGCTTCGCCTCCTTCGAGTTTTTAAGCCAGCGCACACTGACCCATAATATAGTTATTTTATCACAAGGAGGTTTTTATAACAACAAAAAGCAGGCAAACTAGCGTCTGCCTGCTAAAATATTTAGTCTCCATTCATCAAAAACTCTCTAATATTCAAATGCTTAATGCCATTCCTGCTCATATCAAATTCATCAAGGGACAAAACGTATTTAGGATAATTGTCTTTGATGTTATCAAAAGCCCCAAACTCCCGCTTGATAGTTTCTTCGGAAGCAAGCAAATAAGCAACCTGTAGGTAAATTTTCTCGTCCTGCTTTTCACAAACAAAATCTATTTCTTTATCGCCTATCTTCCCAACGGTAACAGCGTACCCACGACGCAACATTTCCATATAAACTATATTTTCCAAAACCAAATTTATATCGCGCATATTACCACCAAACACTGCCTCACGAATACCATGGTCAGCAATGTAATATTTTTCGTTGATGGCAAGCAGTTGCTTTCCTTGCAAGTCTTGGCGCTTTACCTGGTAGAACAAGAAGGCTTCCGTACAATATTTTATGTAATTCATTACGGTTTCGGCAGCGACAGTACGCCTTTCGCTTTTCAAAAACTTCACCAAGGAATTGGCAGAAAAGGTTGTCCCCACATTAGCAATAACGTAAGCAATGATGCGTTCCAACAAATCAACATCACGCACCTTATTACGTTTAATAACATCTTTAAGCTGTACGGAAACAAAAATATCGCTTAAATATTGCTGCACAGGTTCCGTTTCATAACGTAGGTTCCCCAAATAAGGCATACCACCAAAAAACAAGTAAGCTTTGAACGTATCAGCAATAGTAGTTTGCGGATTAAGCTGCTTATACATTTCATTAAACTCCGCAAAGGAGAAGGGATAAATTATAAATTCCACATAACGTCCACCAAGATAAGTTGCCAATTCACCGGAAAGCAGTTTGGCATTGGAACCGGTAATATAAATATCACAGTCCAAAGCAACTCTAAAGGAATTTATGCACTTCTCCCAATCTTCTACTTCTTGGATCTCGTCAAAGAAAAGATAAACTTTTCCCTCAATGTTTTCTGCTCGCGTTATCACCTCATCGTGCAATGCTTTTGCTGTAAGTAAATTTGAATAACGCATATCTTCAAGATTTATACAAATAAAATTCTTGGGGCTCACGCCTTGCTCAAGAATTTCTTGCTTGATAAGCTCCAACATAACAGACTTACCGCTACGTCTAATACCTGTCAAAACCTTTACCAAATCTGTTCCGATAAAAGGTCTAATTCGTTTCATATATAATTCACGCTTAATCATCGTACCACTTCCTCTCGATTGAGTTCAGTTTATCACAGTTATAACTGAAACTCAATGTACTTTTTCTAAAACTTTCAGTTATAACTGAAACTCTCCTAATTTTCATCAAGACTTTCAGATACAACTGAAACTTTTTAAGGAATATCACATAAAAAAAATACACGCTTCGCTAAACTGCTAAGCGTGTATTTTGCTTTTTTATTTAATTTTACAACAATGTTTTCGGATTGGGCACTCTGTCCTTCCATTTATCTTCTTCTGCCCAAACCTTGGAGTTTGCCAAGCTCACAGGCTTATCCGAATTATAATCTCGCAAGAATTCACAGAAGCCTTCCAAGCCACCAATATTATCAAGCACTTTTACCCCATCGCAAGCAATACACACAGGCGCTTTATCCTTAGAAACCTTATGCACTGCATCATAAAGCTTGGGCATTACTTCCATATCCTCATCATTAACGAACAAGGGCTTACCGTCTTCTTCCACTGCAGCACAATAAACATTTTTACAGGTAATGCGCACCTGCCAATCATTATCATAATGATAAACAAGGGCATTGGTGAAAGCATCCACCATTACATTGAAGGCTTCCAACAACATTTGCCTAAACTCCACAGCTTCCGTTGCCTTTTCCAGTTCTTCCCGCAGCTCTTCCTGCAATTTGCGGGGTACACCTTCTTTAAACTCACCGTCTTCATCACAATATTTTTCCATAAGCTTTTCGCCCATATCAATATAGCGCTCGAACATGGCAAGCTTTTGCGCCGCATCCTTACCATTCATAGCAAGAACATCTTTCACAAGCCCCTTCATTCCTTTGCGCCATGCAGGATATTTGGGAACTCGCTTCGTAGTAGTAAAGATTTCGCCGATGGGCAACCTTGTTACAATAGTGTTGATGTCTTCGTCAAAGCCTGCTCCCCGTTGCAAATCTGTAATACTTGCTTTAGCAAGCTCTACCGGCTGACTGCCACAAGGCTGCAGGGTTTTAACATTACGGAAGAAGGCCTTAACCGCCTGCTGGTTAGAAATGTAATGCTCTCCCTCCCCAGCGTATTCCTCTTCGGTAGTATATTTTTCACGAAACCAATTTCTCAAAGAACGGTTACGCCTGTAGCCATGGTCATACCAGTATAAATCTTCTTTATCCTCAACAGGAAAGCGAAAGATGATGCCACACAGCTCTCCCCAGGTTTTGGGGCTATCCTGAGTAATTTTCTTAAAGCTTTCTTCTGGCAGGGAAAAGCGGTGCAGATGACTATTAGTCCAACCAAAAGCTTGTTGAATGATATAATGCAGTTGCCATAGCAGGGTATGCCCTGTAACTAGAACCGTACGGGAAATGGATTCTTTAACGCCACCAAAATTTTTTAAAGCTTCTTTCCCGCCATCAGACAGCGTATCTTTTTTTAGATTGCTACCCACAAGCTCCATTTCCAGCTCATACACATAGCTATATTCAGCAGGGTAACTGCTCAGGAAGAAGCCCTGGCTTGTTTCTTCTGTATCGTCGTCAAGCCAATCTTCTTCATTAAGCTTAGGCTCAATACCACGCTTTGCTTCTATCTCACGTTTTCTACTTTCAAAATCAATGATGGTCATAATCAATTACCTCCCATCTTTAATCGTATGTTTAATTATAGCATAAAAGTTCCCGAATTACAAAAAACGCCCCACAAAAATGTGGAGCGTTAATTTTATATACAACCTCAAGGCACGTCAGAAGTACCGGATTACTAGGCGAAGCAAAATTGTGAAGCGAAGGCGTACTTGACGTACGTCGAGCAAGCAATTTTGTGACAACAACGTAAGACGGTGCTTATCACGTGCCTACTCATAGAACTTTTTAACTTGTGGGGTATAACTGCCATCCCCCTCATACATAATGAGCGGCGCCAGCACATCCATCCCATAGCTGCCCCCTTTGACCATTTCCATAAGGAAAATCCAGGCAGGCTTATCTATGGCAGAATGTACCCATTGTAATTTTTTGGGTTGCAAACCGTACTTAAACGCAAGCTGCATACTTTCTGCAAAGCGTTCCGGAAGCTGCACTAGCGCGAAGCGCCCGCGATAGCGTACTGCGTAAGCCGCAGCCTTGAAGAAATC
>JAFTMR010000024.1 GCA_017452325.1 Phascolarctobacterium sp.
AGCCCAACGTATTCGCCTTGCTACTCAGATTGGTAGCGGTTTGACTGGTGTGCTGTACATTTTGGACGAGCCTTCCATTGGCTTGCACCAAAGGGACAACAGCAAGCTGTTAGAAACCTTGAAGCACTTGCGTGACTTGGGTAACACCTTAATCGTTGTTGAACACGACGAGGAAACCATGTATGCCGCTGATGAGATTATAGATATTGGCCCCGGCGCAGGTGAGCATGGCGGCGAGATTGTTGCCCAAGGTACGGCAGAAGAGATTAAATTGGTAGAAAACTCCGTAACGGGGCAGTACCTTAGCGGTCGCAAGTTCATTCCTGTTCCGAAAAACCGTCGCTCCACAGATGGACGCTTTATTTCCATTAAAGGTGCGCGAGCTAATAATTTAAAGAATATTAATGTAGACATTCCCTTGGGTGTGTTTACCGTAGTTACCGGTGTCAGCGGTAGCGGTAAATCTACCTTGATTAACGACATTTTATATAACGCTTTGGCGGCGAAGCTCCACGGTACGCGCCTGCGTCCTTCGGAGCACGATACCATTGAAGGCATTGAGCATACGGACAAGGTAATCAATATTGACCAGTCACCCATTGGGCGTACTCCCCGCAGTAACCCTGCAACCTATACGGGAGTTTTCGATTTTATCCGCGAGCTGTTCAGCCAGACCAATGAAGCCAAAATGCGTGGCTACAAGCCGGGACGTTTTAGCTTTAACGTGAAGGGCGGCAGGTGTGAAGCTTGTCGTGGTGACGGTGTGAACAAAATTGAAATGAATTTCTTGCCGGATGTATACGTTCCCTGCGAGGTTTGCCATGGTGCGCGCTATAACCGCGATACCTTGGAGGTTCATTACAAGGGCAAGACCATTGCAGAGGTTTTGGATATGACTGTTTCAGAAGCCTTGGAATTTTTTAAGAACCTGCCTCGCATTGCCCGCAAGCTGGAAGTTTTGGAAGACGTTGGCTTGGGCTACATTCACCTTGGTCAAGCGGCGACAACTCTTTCCGGCGGTGAAGCTCAACGTGTGAAGCTGGCAACGGAGCTTTCCCGCAGGAGCACTGGCCGCACCATCTACATTCTGGACGAGCCGACTACTGGTCTTCACATTGCTGACGTGCATAAGCTTTTGGAAGTGCTGCAGCGTTTGGTAGAAGCAGGGGACAGCGTGGTTGTTATCGAGCACAATCTAGACGTTATCAAAACTGCGGACTACATTATCGACCTTGGCCCCGAAGGTGGGGATAAGGGCGGTACCTTGGTAGCTTGCGGTACTCCCGAGGAGGTTGCCAAGGTGAAGGCATCCTACACAGGTCAGTATGTGAAGCAGGCTTTGGCGCAGGCTAAGAAAAACAGGTGGTACCAATGAGTGGTGCAGAATTTAGCGAGAAAATTCAACAGGCTTTAGCAGTTCTGCCGGATAAACCTGGCGTGTACTTAATGCACGATGTTCATGGCAAGGTAATTTACGTTGGCAAGGCAGTGGTACTGAAAAATAGAGTACGCAGTTATTTTCGCAACCTTGCTTCCCACACGCCCAAGGTTAAGGCTATGGTGGAGAAGATTGCAGAAATTGAAACCATCGTTACCAGTAGCGAGGTTGAAGCCTTAATTTTAGAATGTAACCTTATAAAAAAATATCGTCCCCGCTACAACATTATGCTCAAGGACGATAAGACCTATCCTTTTTTGAAGGTAACTACCAATGAGGACTTCCCGCGGATTTATGTAACCCGTAGGCAAATGCGGGACGGTGCCAAATATTACGGACCTTATGCTGACGTGGGGGCGATGCACGATACGGTGAAGCTGCTCCGCACAATGTTCCCCCTGCGTACCTGTCGTAAGATGAACCCTGACAGACCCTGCCTGAACTATCATATCAAGCGTTGCCTTGCGCCTTGCGCCGGCTTCGTCAGTCGTGAAGAATATGGCAATATGATTAAGTCTGTGTGTATGGTTTTGGACGGACGCACTGCGGAACTTGAACGTGATTTGAAGCGCCGCATGCAGGAGGCTGCGGATAATTACGCTTTCGAAGAAGCGGCGCGCTTGCGTGACCAGCTGCAGGCAGTAACCCGCCTTAACGAACAGCAGAAGGCGGTTACCGGCAGTGGCGGCGATATGGATATCATCGGCTTTGCCAAGGATATGACCGGTATCTGCTTGCAGATTTTCTTCGTGCGTAAGGGTAAGCTCATCGGTAGGGACAACTTCTTTTTGCCCGACGGTGGCGAGTCGGAAGCGGAGGTTATGTCCGCTTTCGTGAAGCAGTATTATAATGAAGCAACCTTTATTCCCAAGGAAATAGTTGTTCCCCATTTGCCAGACGAGGAAGAAAAACAGCTTATCGAAATTTGGCTGGCAGATAAGGCAGAGCGGAAGGCAGAACTTATTTTGCCCCAACGTGGTGTGAAGAAGGAACTGCTTACCCTCGCCAACGACAACGCTAAGAAATTATTGGAAGAACGCTTGCGCAAGGGCAGCTTGTCCTTGAAGGATGACCTTGCGGCGGCAGAGGAATTGCAGCTGGCGCTTGCTCTGCCCAATCCCCTGGAGCGGATGGATTGCTTTGATATCTCCCACACTCAGGGTAGTGAAACTGTTGCTTCCATGGTTGTGTTCCGCAATGGCAGTATCAGCAAGAAGGATTACCGCAAATATAAGATTGTTTCTGCAGAAGGCAAGCCTGACGATTTCAAATCTATGCAGGAAGTTGTGTACCGTCGCTATAAGGACTACGAGGATTTACCGAGCTTGGTAGTTATTGACGGTGGCAAGGGACAGTTGAGCTCAGCACTTGAAGTTATCCGCGGCTTGGGCTTGCACGATTTACCAGTTGTAGGCTTAGCGAAGCGTGAGGAAGAAATTTTTATCCCCGGTCAGAGTGAAAGCATATTGCTGGATAGGGACGGGGCGGCGCTTCATTTAATCCAACGTATCCGCGACGAGGCGCACCGCTTTGCAATTACCTTTCACCGTAAACTGCGAGGCAAGCGCAATCTTGTTTCCGTACTTGACCACGTGGAAGGAATTGGCCCCAAGCGGAGGCAGGAGCTGTGGAAAAAGTTTAAAACCTTGGATGCCATGAAGCAGGCAAGCGTGGAAGAGCTGGCGGCGGTAGAAGGAATGAATTATCCTGCGGCGCAGACCTTATACGATTTCTTCCGCATGGAGCTTTTGGATAAGAAGGAAGTTCTAAAATAGTTTGCATAATTCACAGTTTGTTTACTGACAAGCTGGTACTGGTATGATATAATAAAGCCGTAGATAGAAATAAGGAGTTGAGTCCAATGAAAAAGTATATTTGCAATGTATGTGGTTATGTTTACGATCCTGAAGTAGGCGACCCCGATAATGGTGTTGCTTCCGGCACTGCTTGGGAAGATGTTCCGGCAGAGTGGGTGTGCCCTCTGTGCGGTGTAGGCAAAGAAGATTTCAGCGAAGAAGCATAAATGAATTCATAAATAGTAAGGCTCTGCAGAGTGTGCAGAGCCTTAAATTTTTTTATTTCCTTTTTAATTTGTTCAGCATTTCTTTATCCGCATAACTTACCCTAAAGCTTTCGCGAATTTTTTGGATTGACTTGTTGTGGGTGAAGTTGTCCAAGTGATTTTCTTGGAGCAGTGGTAGGGTAAGCTGTGGTTGTTTGATATAGAAGATGGAGATTGCCCAAGCTACTGCCATTTTAACATAATAGTCTTCGTGTTTGATGTTGTGTAACAAATTCAAGGCTTCTTTGGTATAAGTATCGCTTGTGAAATGGTTAAGAAGCATCACTGCACCAAAGCGTAAATCGTAGGCGTTGTTTGAGGTGAAGTAGGGTACTACCAGTTTCCAATATTCTTGCGGATATTTTTGTGCTTCCTTCAATGTGCTGCAAAACAGGTCGCACACCGCCCAGTTGTTAATCTTGGGAACGAAGGCGCGGATGTACGCATGGCGTTCCTGCCAAGAAATTTTGCCGGTACCAATGAGAAGTGCCTGGATAATATCTTCCTCGTAATAGGTGCTTGCTTTCGGCAAAGCAGTTTCCAAATAATTTTGCCAGTCGGAGCGCAGGACTTCCTTAGCTAAATTGCGGAGAGTAGGCATACGCACACCGATAATATTCTCCACACCGGGAAGCAGGCTGCTGTGAAACTTTTGGTATTTTAAATCTTGCAGGGATAGGAGTTGTACCTGTAAGCTTTCAGTAGTGTATTGCTGCATATTTATCACCAAGACTATTATAGCATACCTTTGCTCTTGAAATATTATGATTGTTTCACGTGAAACATTTTGCCCAGGGGGACATGGTTTTAGAAAAAATTTTGGTGCTGTCTAAAAACGAAGAAGTTTTTACATAGATTTTACATAATTTGCTAATTGTTTGGGGTAATATAAGAGACAGGTTAATAAATTTTGTAGCAAGAAGGTATAGCTATGATCATCTGTGTTGAAGACGAACAGAATATTTGTGAGCTTGAGGTTTATACTTTACAATCCTTTGGATTTGAGGCGAAAGGTTGCGGTAGTGGCAGAGAGCTTTTTACAGAACTGGCGAAGGAACTTCCCCAGTTAATTCTTTTGGATATTATGCTGCCTGATGAGGATGGATTGAGCATTTTGCGCAGGCTGCGTGCTGATGTAAGATATACTCATATTCCGGTGATTATGGCAACTGCTAAGGGAACGGAGTTTGACAAAGTGAAAGGCTTGGATGGTGGCGCTGATGATTACATTGCCAAACCTTTTGGAATGTTGGAGATGGTGTCACGTATTCGGGCGGTGCTTCGTCGTTGCAGCAGTAATACTATGAATGAAAGTATTATCACTTACGGATGTTTGAGCGTGAACACTGCTGCCCATACGGTAAAGGTGTGTGGGGAAAATATTATTCTTACTTTGAAGGAGTATGAGGTTTTGAAAAAGCTTCTGCAAAATCCGGGGATAGTCTTTACCCGCGACAAGCTGCTTAATGAAATTTGGGGTTATGAGTTTTGTGGGGAAACGCGTACTGTGGATGTACACATCCGCACTCTACGTCAAAAGCTGGGAGTTGCGGGTGAGCTGATAGAAACCATTCGCGGAGTTGGTTATCGTTTGGCAGGTACAAAATGAGAAAGAAGATTTTTTATAGTCTTTTTGCTTTAGCCTTTAGTGTTTTAGTTTTAGCAACAGTATTATTTTTGTGGATAAGCTATCGTCAGACTACTGCAGAAAACATACAAAGCCTAAAAAATCAGGCACAGCTGTTGTTGGCATTGGAAGGTCAGGGTAAATTTGACTACGCAAATTTGACCAAAGCAAAGGTCAATGACAGAATTACTATTTTAGCTCCTGATGGTAAGGTGCTGTTTGACAATTACGTTAATGTTTCAAATATGGAAAATCATTTACATAGGCAGGAGGTACAGCAGGCTTTAAAAGGTAACGAGGGCTTCGCAACAAGAATTTCTGAAACCTTGGATAAAGAAG
>JAFTMR010000001.1 GCA_017452325.1 Phascolarctobacterium sp.
TTCCCTATCTACCCATCAACCCTGCGGACCTGCATCGCGAGTACGAGCCTGTTATCCGCATCAACAGCCAATCCGGCAAGGGTGGCGCTGCTTTTGTACTGCAGCACGCTGTGGGCTACAATCTGCCCAAAGAAATGCATCCTGAATTTGGCAACATCGTTAAGGCTGCGGCAGATGACTACGGCGACGAGCTGAGCCAAGACCAAATTGTTGACCTCTTCCAACGCGAATACATTGACTTTATCGGTAATTATAGATTGCTCCGTCACCGCTTCACCGAGCTTAACGAAGCAGATGGCAGTGTGCACAGCCGTTTTGAAGGCGCTATCAATGTTGGCGAAAAAGAATGTAATATCGTTGGCGTGGGCAATGGTCCTATCGACTCCTTCTTCCAAGCCCTGGCTTATGCGGGAATTGTGGGCTACGAATTTGTTAACTACCACGAACACGCAGTATCCAGTGGTTCCAACGCACAAGGTATCTGCTACATTGAGTTGAAGAAACCCAATGGTGAGCATATCTTTGGTGCGGGTATGCATCCTAATATTAACGTTGCGGCGTTGTTGGGTATTATTTGTGCAATTAATAGAGCTGAAAAATAAGAAAACTCCCGAAAGGGAGTTTTCTTATTTTTCATTTGAATTTATTTTTAATTTTGGAAAGGAAGCGGTCCATTGTTTCGCCCACATCCTGCACGCCTTCCTTAAAAACATCTTTTAGGCTCTCAATCTCCAAGCCCCAATCAATACGGATAGCATTCTTTTCGAAGGCGCAGTGAATGGGGATGTTTCTGTTGAAGATAAGCCAGTAGTTTTCTCCTAGGCCAACACCCTTCTCGTCCGTTATGATGCGTCCATGGATACTGCTCAAGGGCAGGTTGCGGTACTTAATGTTTTCAATACGATAGATACCATTTACTGCAACGTTGCGCGTTGCCATATTGCCGGTGATGGTGGTGTAGAAGAAGGTTTCCCCTTTGATGGGCTGGTCAGTGAGGAGGGCGATATCCAGCTCGTTACCGCTCAGGTGCAAGGTGTAATCGCCGTTGTTCAGGTTGATTAGGCAATCGTCCAAAGCAACCTTGCTGCCATTAACGTAACAGCCTGCGTGCTTAATGGTCAGGATGCCTTCGTCCAGCTCAACCTTACCGGAGAAGTTCTCTGCTACGACGGAGGTTTGCCCCGGAATATCCAGGCGCAAGGTGCCTGCCATGGCAAGGTCAATAACTGTTTTGCCATCTATCCGCTCGGCACTGCCCTGCAAATTGAAGCCATCAAAGATATTGATATCCACATTGTTCTTCAAAAAGATTTTGTCACTGCGCAGTTTAAGCTTGAATTTGTAGGACGGGTCACTAACTTGGGGAGTGGTGATGGTTCCGTCCACCCGCAGGGTGTGGTTGTAGAGCTTTAGCTCCAGCTTCTTGATGTTGAAGGTATCCAAATCCGTACTGCTAAAGCGTCCGTCTATTTCTTCAATGAGAATGCCATGGCTGGCAAGCATAATGTCATTAAAATTCCAGTTGATGGATATAATGGACCAAGCGTCATGCTTGCGTTCCACCAGCATTTTAAAATCAGTAGCTTCGCCGTCTAGCAAATTGATGCGTTCCAGCTTGAAGATGGGGGTGAGTATCTTCCACAAGCGCTTGAGGGAAATTTTGGAAGCACGCAGCATGTAACGGTTAATGGTATTTTGATTTTGGATACTGATATTTTCATCTTCCAGCTGGCAGGTCAGGTAGTAGTCGATAACGGGGTCGTTTCTCCATACGCCGTTAATGTTTTCCAGACGCAGGCGCTGTCCGTTGATTTTCACGTCTACGATGCCACGTTCAAGGTACAGCTTCAAATTCGGAAGCTGTGTTTCCGCAGGGGCAGCAGCCTCCGTAGGAGTAGCACTTTGCGTGGTAACGCTTTCTACATATTGAGCAAGGAGCAGCTTGTTTTCCAAGGTGTATTCCATATTGAACATGGGCTGCTTCAAAATTATTTCCTGAACGATGGTAAGGAATTTTTCCAAAGGCTCCTTGCGGATTAGGCACAGTAGTACCTGATAAATATTGGTACGTACTTCTACCTCGTGTACGTTCAGGCGTTCTTCTCCTTTAGCATCTTTCCAACACAAATTGTAAAGGATAATCTTATCCGTTTGGATGGAAGGGTTATCGTCAATGGTGAGGGTTCCGGGAAGAAAGTGCTGCTTAGCCAAAAGGCGGTTGACAATTTCCTGGGAAATATTCCAGCCCAAGGACTTGCAGGCAAAAGCAATGATGGCAGAAAAGGACAGCCACATTAATTTAATACTAATATCAATGATGGCAATGCCGCCGAAGACAACTAAAAAGGCGCACAGCACTGCAATCAGAATAATTACGGCAATAACTTTCTTTAGCATAAGAGTACCTCGCTCAAAAGATTTCTTGCTTTCATTATATCATAGCCAGTGTTGTGCGTCGTAAAAATTAAATGACAAAAGGGGTTATCCACATTTTACACAATTTTTATCCACAGTGTGGATAATTTTGCTGACAAAGATTTTATCTACACGATTACCATCCATGTCCACAATTTCCAACTGCAGATTTGCCAGACGTATTGTAGCGCCCACCTTGGGAATGTAGCCTAAAAGGTCTACCACCAAGCCGCCAACTGTGTTGTAGCTTTCCTTGCTTGCTTCTACAAGCTGAGGGTCCAGATTAAAGAAGTCTACAAATTCGCTAATGGAAAGCAGGCCATCCACAGACCAGCTGTTTTCGGAGCGTGGCAATATTTCAGGGATGTATTCCTCGTCGTAGGAGGGCACTGCGCCCAAAAGATGTTCCACTACGTCACGCAGAGTTACCATTCCGGCTAAGGAGCCAAATTCGTTGACGACCAAGGCTACCTTAATATGCTCTTCCTTAAATAGGTTCAAGAGCTTTTGGATGCTAATGCTTTCCGGAACGAAGAGGGGTTGCTTTAAGGCGTGTTCTAAGGAGTAGTTGTCTTCTAAGCCCTGTAGCAAAAACTTTTTGGTATAGATGATGCCCTTTACCTTATCCAGATCGTCATCTGCAACGATGAAGCAGGAGTAGCGCTTTTCTGCGATTTGCGCCAGATGGGTACCGGTATCGTCGTTAATATCCAACCAGCTGATTTTGGTACGGGGAGTCATAATCTCGCTAACGTGTAAATCGTCCAGGGCAAAGGCGTTGACGATAATTTTCTGCTCGTCCTTATTGAAGACGCCGCTGGCAGCACCCTGGTCAAGCAAAAGGCGCACCTCTTCTTCCGTAACAGGTGGTTCGTTGTTAGCCTGGGGCTTGAAGAAACGCAGGAGATATTTGGTAGAGATGCTAAGTAGCGCGGTTAGCGGACTAAAGATTTTTATCAGTACTTTGATAAAGGGAGCGAAGCCAAGAATAATATTTTCAGGATTATTGATGGCAATGCGCTTGGGAATGAGCTCGCCCAGGATGATACTTAGATAAGTTACTAGGGCAACAACGCTCGTATAGGCAATGGCGCTGGCGTATTTTTCCAAAAAGGGAAGGTTGCTCAGCAGGTTGGCTAGCGGGGTTGCAAGGGTTGCGCCACTATACACACCTGTACCGATGCCGACCAAGGTTATACCGATTTGCACAGTTGAAAGAAAATCGGTAGGCTCTTCTGCCAAATCTAAGATATAGGCAGCGTTGGCATTACCTTCCTCCGCCTTTTGGGTAAGGCGTGCCTTGCGTGAAGATACCAGGGCCATCTCCAGCATGGAGAGCAGGCCGTTGGCCCCAATCAAAAGTAGAACGATAAAAATTTCTTCTAAATAGTCGAACAACCTAAACGTGTCCATAAATACCTCTCTTTAAAATTAGTTGCAAAGCTTCTTTCTTACTAAATCTACAACTACAATGCTCAGGGCGAAGCCAATGACAACCAGCCATTCGCTGATGTCCAGGGGAGCAGTACGCAGAATGCGTCCGCCGATGAAGGTGAGGGCAACTTGGATGGCGATAATGAGTGCCATTACATCAATGAAGCCCTTGTTCAGGTGAATGTCTTTTAAAAGATTCATACCATCCACACGCACATTGAAGCCATTTGCTACTGCCATGAAGATGTAGGAGCAGAAGAAGCCTGTATAAATGTAGATATTATTCGTTGCAGGGCGGAACAGCTCTGCAATAAAGCTGCTTTTGTAAAAGAAGATAGCAGCCAAGGTCATGTATGTACCGCCAAGCATAATGGTGGTAAGCATTTTTTTGCTAACGATGGGGGCGCTTCTGTCCTTGGGGGCTTCTGCCAGATATTTTTCCAAGGCAGGCTCGCCACCAAAGGCAATGGCAGCCAGGGTATCCATTACCAGGTTAATCCATAGAATTTGCGTAATGGTAAGGGGTTTATCTATGCCCACGAAGGGAGCGATAAAGTTAATTGCCACTGCGGAAAAGTTAATTGTAAGCTGGAAGACGATGAACTTGCAGATAGAATTGTAGATGGTGCGTCCGTAGAGGATTGCCTTTTTGATACTTAAAAAGTTGTCGTCTAAGATGACGATGTCGCCAGCTTCTTTGGCAACCTCCGTACCGCTGCCCATGGCAAAACCAACGTCTGCCTTTTTCAGTGCCGGAGAATCGTTAACACCGTCGCCGGTCATACCCACTACAAGGTTCATTTCTTGGGACAAGCGTACCAGACGAGATTTATCCATGGGTAGGGCTCTTGCTACAACGCGCAGCTTGGGCAGGAGCAGTTTAATTTCATTGTCGTCCAAGGCTGCCAGCTCTGCACTGGTTAAAACAACTTCTTCCGGATACTGCAGCAAGCCTGCGTCCTTGGCAATAGCAACTGCTGTTTCCTTCCTGTCGCCGGTAATCATAACTACCTGTACGCCTGCTTCCTGTACGGCAGCGATGGCCTCCACCGCTTCGGGACGCACCTCGTCGCGGATGCCCAGGATGCCAATCAGGGTTAAGCCATGGGAGGGAAGGCTGTCGCTTTCAAGACTTTCTTCATAGGAGCACAGTGCCAGCATTCGGATGGCGTCGCCTGCCAGCTCCAACATTCTTGTATCAAGGCTTGCTTTCATTGCAGGAGTCAAGGGTTGGCGGCTGCCGTCCTCACTCCAGTAAAAATCTGCCTGCTGTACTAATTTTTCCGGAGCACCTTTTACTAGGCAGTAGCTTTGGTTGGCAGTAGTAACCTTTGCCCAAGAATATTTGTTGGCGCTGTTAAAGGGAACAAAATGGGAACGTTCTCCTGCTGTTAGCATACGATAGTCGCCAATGTATTTGCTCAAGGCTGTTTCCGTCATATTGCCGCCCACAATCTTGCCATCAGTTACAGTGGCAGAGGTGTTGAGAACTACGTTCTGGTAGGTAAGCTCTTTAAGCTTTTCCGGCAGGCTGGCAAATTCCAGGAACTCTTCCCTGTTGCCGCTGATGAAGCGTACAACTTCCAGCTTGCCTTTGGTGATGGTACCGGTTTTATCCGTAAAGAGGATGTTCAGGCTACCCGCCGTCTCGATACCTACAAGCTTGCGTACCAGTACATTATCGTTGAGCATTTTACGCATATTTAATGAAGAAACAATGGCAATCATCAGGGGTAAGCCTTCGGGAACTGCCATAACAATAATGATAATACCCAGAATGAAGGCCTGTACCAAATCAGCCATTACTTGGGGCATATTGCTAAAGTAAGCGCTAATGCTGCTGGCTTGCAGAATTTTTTGCGCCATTACTGCGCCGGAGATGATAACGCCACCTGCGTAACCAAATTTGCTGATGCTTTTAGCCAAGCCTTTAAGTTTTAGCTTGAGCGGGCTGTCACGTTCGTCATCCTTTAATTCTTGGGTCAGCTTGCCGTAGACGGAGTCATCACCAATTCTTACAGCCTGCATTACGCCGGTGCCTTCCACTACTACACTGCCGCGGAACAATCTGTTTTTGTCTAGGAAATCTATATTGCCATCGTCCCAGACAAAGTTAGCGGGAGCAATTTTCTTGTGAGCCTCTTCGCTTTCGCCGTTGAGTGCTGCCTGGTCCAGCTTTACGTCGCCGTCCAGCAGAATACCATCTACGGGAATTTTATCCCCTGCTTCAAGAATGACTGCGTCGCCTACAACGATATCGTCAATGTGAATTTCTACTGGTTCGCCGTCGCGCCACACCTTACAACGGATACGGCTGGCTTCTTCCTGCAATTTTTGAAAGGCGTTTTCGTTGCTGTATTCCGAATAGGTGGAAACAAGTGTCGCCAAAAGAATTGCCAGGAAAATACCGCAGGTTTCAATCCAATCGCCATGTCCCATAAAAACAAAGACAATGTTTACCAAAAGAGCAAAGATTAAAATGCGGATGATGGGGTCCTTAAAATTTTCCAGTAGTTTGTCCAGGAAAGTATCCCTTGGCGGTTGGGACAGGGCGTTATTGCCATGCTTGCGTAAGGATTCTTGTACCTGTTGTTCGTTTAAACCAAATCTTTTCATTATGTATCCCTCCAAGATATTTCATAATTAATTAAATAGTTTCTTAATGGTAAAAATACAAGAAAGCTGCATAGCATTACACTAAACAGCTTTCGTTTCAAATTCTTCCCCAGTTATGAACTTTGTGCTTTAGTAGCTTAACCCATCAATAGTATTTTGTTCTAGAGGTATTATATACTACTATGTAAAATTTTTCTGCATATTTTTGCAAAGTTTGCCAAATCTTAACAAATGTAAAAATTTAGAGACCGGCACTGCCGATCTCTTGCTTTGCGTTGGAGCGGATGACGGGGATCGAACCCGCGTCACTGGTTTGGGAAACCAGTGCTCTACCATTGAGCTACACCCGCACTTTAAAGTTGTGAGCTTCTACAGGAAATATTATACACCTAAAAGGAATAGGTGGCAAATGGTTTTAAAGCTTCCATTCTGTAATAAAAAATCCTTGTAGCTTTTCAAGTTTTGCCCTATCATATAAGAAAGGCTCTTGAACGAAGGGAAGCGTGAATATGGATAAAGAATTAGAAATTAAACAAGCTCAATATATAAATGATAGATGTTACATTGCCTTGACCGTACTGGCAGAAAATCAGCAGCAAAAATACATTGACCTTTTGGTGGGCAAGGATGCTGCTGTTGCCAACAAGGAAATGGCGGAGCGTCTGGTAGCTGAATACTTGCCGTCAGTAGAAAATGTGCTGAAGACCTTGGCAGATTTTAAGGAAGAAGCAGAGCGGGAAGGGGCAGCAGCTTTTACGGAGGAGCTGGAGAATTTGTATAAGGCTGCCTTGCGTCTGGCGCACATCCTGCGGGTACGCTTTGGTACTTTGCTGGACTTCCTCGCCGGGATGGAAGAAGACGGCGCCAAGGTTAACGCTCTCTTGGGACAAACCTTCTATGATTTTCGTAACACAGTGTTGGTGTTCAACAATCTTTATGAATTTATCAAGAATGGTGAGGGAACCTACAACCTTAACTTGGAAAGCGTAAAGCTTATTCAAGAGGGCATGACCTATTGGGAGATTGCGGACATTTTAAAAATGCCCTGCTCTACTAACGTGCAGGACACCTACTACTGGACCAGCGAAGAGCAGGGTTTGACTTTGGTTGTCAGGTTTGACGACGAAGGGGAAGCCTGCCACGTTCATTATAACGAGTAAACTATTTAGCAAAAAATAAAGCACTAACTTTTCAAGACCAGATGGTCTGAAAGGTTAGTGCTTGTTTTGTTATAGCAACCCAAAGAATCTTTCGAAGAAGCCTTTAAGCTTTTCGAGAATTCCTTTTTTCTTTTCAGCACGATTACCACCACCACCAAAAAGAGGTACAGGCGGCATAATCTTGTCGATGTCAGTACCGGTAGTTTTCAGCACGCCGTCTCGGAAGGCATTTTCAATGAACTTAGCGGTTTCTTCCGGTTTAAGCTTTTCGTCTTTGATGATTGCTTCAAGCTCTGAGTTCTTGCGTTCATTAACGTAAGCTCTCCATTCATCGGTGACGTTGCCAGTATTAACCTTGTTGACAAAGTCCATAATAAGCTCTTTCTTACTACGCAAGGACGGGCTTCCACCAATAGCCTTTTCAATGTTAACAAGGATTTCTTTATCCTTGCAGTTGGTTGCATGGAATTTTTCTACAAGCATAAGGATATAGTCAATGTTAATCTCAACTTGCTTGATGAGTTCCAGTTCAAATACAAGGTCATCGTTGATGTTAGCTACATCACCACCAGGAGGAGGTTTAATTTCATCCCAAGTATCAATGTAAACGCTTCGGTAATCTTGCATATCACGCTCGCTAAGCTTGTGTGCTTCTACGAACTGGTCGAAAGATACCAATATGTTATTTAATCTAAGCAACTGTCCAAAGAGTTTTATAAATTCACGTTTAGCTTGCTCACCAATGATGGGAACGCCTAAGGGATAGTTAGCTTCCAGTTCTGCAAGAAGGTCAAGGTAACCTTTTACACGCTTACCATTTTCAGTATAACCATTGTAGTAAGCTTCAAAGTTCTTCAATAATACTATGCCTTCTGCATCTTTATCGCCAAACAGACTGATTGCATCGTTAGTAGCTTTCTCCAAGTTGCGGAAGCAGACGATGTTACCATAGGTCTTAACGCTATTAAGAATACGGTTGGTGCGAGAGAACGCTTGAATCAAGCCATGTTGACGAAGGTTCTTATCTACCCAAAGAGTATTCAAGGTAGTAGCATCGAAGCCAGTCAAGAACATATCTACTACAATAAGCAGGTCTACTTGGCGAGCTTTAACCCTTGCAGACAAATCCTTATAGTAGTTTTGTAACTTGTCAGAAGAAGTGTCGTAGTTAGTTTTGAACGTAGCATTGTAAGCTGCAATGGCGCTTTCAAGGAAATCACGAGAGGATTGGTCTAAGCCCTCAGTATCGAAGCCTTCTTCCAAAATACCATCTTCGCTATCAGCTTCGTTAGGTGCGTAGCTGAAGATAGTAGCGATTACAAGGTCACGCCTACGTTCAGCCAGTTGCTTCTTAAATTCCAAGTAGTATTTCTTAGCTACAGGAATGGAGCTTACTGCAAAGATGGAGTTGAAGCCAGCCAAGCGTTGCCCCTTTAAAGAATAGAAGCTTTGGCGTTTGGTCTTTTGGTCGAAGTGGTCTAGGGTATATTTAACTACTTCGCTTATGCGTTCAGGAGCAGCCAATGCTCTTTCCCTGTCGATGGAACTAACTTCTTCGTCCCTAATACCATCTTTAGCTTTAACTGTGTTGATGTAGTCAATGCGGAAAGGAAGTACATTGCCATCATTGATAGCATCCACGATGGTGTAGGTGTGCAGTTTATCACCAAAAGCTTGTTGAGTAGTTTTAAGATTAGGATTACCACCACTGGAAGCATTTACTGCAAAAATAGGAGTGCCTGTAAATCCAAAGAGATGGTATTTCTTAAAGTGTTTGGTGATGTTAGTATGCATTAAACCAAACTGGCTACGGTGGCATTCGTCAAAGATGATTACAACGTGCTTGCCGTAAACAGGATGGTTTTTATTCTTGGAAATGAAGATATCCAATTTTTGAATAGTAGTAATGATAATGCGAGCGTTATCATCTTCCAACTGCTTTTTGAGTACGCTTGTACTGGTGTTGCTATTAGCAGCACCTTTTTCAAAACGGTCATATTCCTTCATGGTTTGGTAGTCAAGGTCTTTGCGGTCAACAACAAAGAGAACCTTGTCTACACCTTCCATTTTAGAAGCGAGCTGTGCAGTCTTGAAAGAGGTTAAGGTTTTACCACTGCCAGTAGTATGCCAAATATAACCACCTGCTTCTAACTTGCCTGCCTGTTTATAATTGGTTGCTACTCTAATGCGACTGAGGATGCGTTCCGTAGCAGCAATTTGATAAGGACGCATTACGAGCAGTAAATCTTCTGTAGTAAATACGCAGTACTTAGTGATTACGTTAAGAAGCGTATGCTTGGCAAGGAAGGTACGGGTAAAGTCTACAAGGTCAGCAATAATTTTGTTGGTTCCATCAGCCCAGAAACTGGTGAACTCAAAACTGTTACTGGTCTTTTTACTTTTCCTGCGACCTGCTTCGTTCATTTCCTTAACGTGGCTATCACGAGTAGTATTGGAATAATACTTGGTGTTAGTACCGTTACTGATGATAAAGATTTGCACATATTCGTACAAACCACTTGCTGCCCAGAAGCTATCACGTTGGTAACGCTTAATTTGGTTGAAGGCTTCACGAATAGCAACGCCACGACGTTTAAGTTCAATGTGAACCAAAGGCAAACCGTTAACAAGAATAGTAACATCATAACGAGTATCGTGCTTGCCTTTATCTTCTGTATATTGATTGATTACTTGCAGGCGGTTGTTGTGAATGTTCTTTTTATCGAGTAAGTAGATGTTCTTGCTTGTGCCATCGTCACGAGTGAGGACTTGCACGTGGTCAGCTTGAATCTTACGAGTCTTTTCCACGATGCCTTCGTTCTCGTTGGCAATGGCAAATTTAAAGAAGCGCTCCCATTCCTTATCGCTAAAGGTGTAATCGTTGAGAAGCTCCAGTTGTTTACGTAGGTTAGCTACGAGAGAAGCTTCATCGTGAATGGTGAGGTACTCATAACCTTGGGTAGTAAGCAAGTGAATGAACTCTTTTTCCAAGGCAGCTTCACTTTGAAAAGCATCAGAGCGAAGCTTCTTACCATATTCTTCTGTGTATTCTGCTACTACTGTGCTTTCAGGCATAGCAGCAACAATGTTGTAAGTAGTCATCATATCACCCTAAGATTAAATATTATCGAGTTTTAATGCGGCTTTTTTCTTTACCCACTCAATAGCTAAATAAGGTAGCGTACACAACATATAGATGAAATAAAGCATTCTGTCTATATCAATCGAAGATGTTGTGTCTACACAAACTGGTAAAAAAGTTTTATTGAGTGGAAATCGAGTGGTTACGAGTTAGAAGCAAGTACATATCTTTCTAGGCTTCTTTCTCCTTAAAGGTAAGCAGTTTATCCCTGTAATATTCGTATTGCTTCTTGCGTGCTTCGATTTCTGCAGGCAAACCTTCACTGATGTCGTTGCAAAGCTTGTCGAAACGATCAAGGATATCTACGATACGTTGTTGTTCTTTGAGTGAAAGAATGGGTATAGGATATTTAGATATGATACTAACACTTAAATCATTACGAGCTCCTTGTCCCATACCTTTTAAAATTTCATATTGACTCTTCACCCAATAAAATACATATTTATAATTTGCAATAGAAGGATTGATTTCAAAATTACAACAGTGTTGGTTTGTAGTTAATGGTATTTTATTAACTGCACAACGACCTGCTGTAGCTCCTGAAATTGCAACAATAACACAATTTGCTGGTATCCATTTTGCAGAAGAATTATTTAGTCCTTCTTCAGTAATGGTTTTCTCTGTTGTTCTAATTTCGTTAAATACAACTTCTTGCGTTCTTAACCAAGGTATATCGCCACCATAATATTCAGTTCTGGCTTTCAACGGAGTACCACCAGAAGAAACTTTAGTTGCGACATCTCTCAACTTCATCCAACGTACCCCGTCTTGCTCACCCTTGCCATCAAAGCTCAGAAGTGAATCTCGGTAGTATTCATACTGTTTTTGACGTGCCTTTAGCTCCGCTGTAAGCTCCGCTGTAAGCTCCGCTGTAAGCGATGTCATATTGTCGAGAATACGGACGATTTCTTCTTGGATGGGCAGTGGAGGGAGGGGTACTACTATTTTACCCAATTTTACTGGTGCTAAATCCATCACTTTAGTACCAGTAACTAATTTAACCTTTTGCTTGTAGAAATTTTCAGTTTGGAAAAAATAGGATAAATATTTGCTGTTTTGTTTATGTTTTATTATCGCAGCGTGACCACCCGTAACGATTGTTTCATTGCCTAACCAAGCAACACATTTGCAAATATCATCTATGTTTTCACTCGTAATAGCAACAACCAAATCACCAGTTTCTACTTGTTTTAATGTTTCCGCCAATTCGGAAGATACTTTTGATTTAGTTTCATAGGTAAAAGTATTATAGAAGGTATAAATCTGACCGTAATGAATGCAACCAACACCTTTTTCAGTAAAATCTTTCTTTTGTAATCCATTACCTCGTACAATCGTGGCAAAAGTTTCAATCGGTAAATACTCCACCCCATTAGGACAAAGTTGTTCAAGTAATTCTTCGAGCTTACTCATTACTGCCATCTCCTTCGATTTCAGCATCGTTAAGCAATTTGGGGATTTCTTCAATGAGAGGGGCCAACACCTCGTAGTTTTTAGGTAGTTCATCTCCGGTTCGATAGGTGGCAACGCCCATAGGTTTGGAATAGTCACGAATTGCTAGCTCCACAACACTTTTGTTAGCTTCACGACAGAGAAGAATGCCGATGGCAGGGTTCTCTCCGTTTTTTCGTTCTTTCTCATCTAATGCTGATAGGTAGAAGTTAAGTTGTCCCAAATAAGCAGGTTTGAATTTTCCTTTTTTCAATTCTATAACAACAAGAGATTTTAAATCACGTTGGAAAAAGAGTAAATCTGCAAAAAATTCTTCGCCGTCCACTTCGATGCGGTGCTGATTGCCAACAAAACAGAATCCAGAACCAAGGCATTGAATAAAATTGCGGATATTACTAATGATTTCTTTTTCTAAAACACGCTCATCAATATCTTGGGGGTCGGACACGTCAAGTTCTTCTGTATTTATAAAATCCAAAAGATATTCATCCTTGAACATCTTGATGGCTTGCATATACTGCTTATCTTCTGGCAAAGTAATAGCAAAATTATTAGCAAGAGCTCCTTGGTGATGATATAAGTCCTCTTTCAGCCTTGTTCTCAGTGCGTACTTGCTCCAATGGTTAAGGGCACATTCACGAATATAAAATAGTCTTTCGTCAAGGTCTGTAGTTTTATTGAGTATTTCAATATGATGGGTAAAACTAATTTCGCTAAAGGTGTCAACACTAAAATCGTCAGTCGCTGGCAGACGATTTGGTGCGTTTTCAATAGACACAACTTTTATATGTTGTAAATCGACAGCCATGGCTGTCGATTTAGTATTTTCCAAAGCTGTTGTAGGAGTTTGAAAATATGGTTGCCATGCTTCAAAGAAAAGGCGCATTGACTTAATGTTTGTAGCAGAAAATCCACGTAAGCCAGGAAGCTCTTCTCTCAAGCGCAAACTGATTTCGTTTATTGCACCAGTTCCCCAAGTTCCTTTTCTTGAATTATTAGAAACATAACCACCGATAGCGTAATATAATGAAAGCATTTCTTTGTTGCTGTATTTGGCAGCCCTATTTTGACTTCTTAAAATAGCTGTTTTTATAATTTTTACGGCTTCAAGATATTGTTCATTCATTATCTTCACCCTCTATTTCCGCAATAATCTTGTCAATCTCCGCACGCAACACTTCTTCACGTGCAACGATTTCTCTAATCTGCTCATTAAGCACCTTAATATCCACAACCTCACGAGTATCTTCCTGCTCAACGTAAGTACTTACGCTAAGGTTGTACCCTTGTGCTTCAACTTCACTATTGGGAACTAAGCGACAGATATATTCCTTATCAGCTCGTTCAGTATAGCTTGCAAGGATGCTACTAATATTTTCAGCAGTAAGCTTGTTGCTATTGGTAATCTTTACGCACTCTTTAGAAGCGTCAATAAAAAGAGTGCTGTTATCAGTCTTAGATTTTTTCAGTACCATAATACAAGTTGCAATGGAAGTGCCGTAGAAAAGATTATCGGGAAGTTGGATTACGCAATCTACAAAATTGTTATCAATAAGGTATTTACGGATTTTTTGTTCTGCACCACCACGATACATAATGCCAGGGAAGCAAACGATGGCCGCCACGCCATCTGTTGCCAGCCAATGCAAGCTGTGCATGATGAAAGCCAAATCTGCTTTAGACTTAGGAGCAAGCACGCCGGCAGGAGCAAAGCGAGGGTCGTTAATGAGGATAGCGTTATCGCTACCTTCCCATTTAATTGAATACGGAGGATTGGAAACGATTACTTCAAACGGTTCATCGTCCCAATGTTGGGGTTCTGTAAGGGTATCACCATGGGCAATATCAAATTTATCATAGTCAATATCGTGCAAGAACATATTGATTCTGCACAGGTTATAGGTGGTAATGTTAATTTCTTGACCATAGAAGCCTTGGCGAACTGCATCCTTACCCAAAAGTTTAGCTGCTTTCAGAAGCAAGGAGCCGGAACCGCAAGCAGGGTCGTAAATTTTATTGATTTCTTTTTTATCACCAACGGCAATGCGGGTAAGCAGTTCACTTACTTCTTGGGGAGTAAAGAACTCACCACCGCTTTTGCCTGCGTTGGAAGCATACATACCCATTAAGAATTCGTAAGCATCACCGAAGGCATCAATGGTGTTGTCCTGATAGTTACCCAAGTTCATATTGGCAACGCCATCCATCAACGCTACAAGGCGCTCATTACGCTTAGCTACGGAGCCACCAAGCTTATTGCTATTTACATCAATATCGTCAAACAATCCTTTGAAATCATCTTCACTATCAGTTCCTTGAGCAGAAGCTTCTATGTTGTTGAAGATGCGTTCCAAAGTTTCGTTAAGGTTATCATCAGTGCGAGCAGTTTTTAGTACGTTGCAAAAAAGTTCACTGGGAAGAATGAAGAAGCCTTTAGCGTTAACAAGGTAATCCCTTGCTTCTTCTGCCTCGCCATCAGTCATATCAGCATATTCAAAACCGTCAACACCTGCTTCACGTTGTAGGTTGTTAACGTAGTTAGCCATATTTTCAGAAATGTAGCGGTAAAAGAGCATACCAAGCACATATTGTTTGAAGTCCCAACCATCCACACTACCACGAAGGTCATTAGCTATATTCCAAATCGCACGATGCAGTTCCGCCCGTTCTTGTTCTTTGATGTTATCAGCCATCTTATCTGCTCCTTAATCTAATTTGTGAGCATACAAGTAATTACTTGTATTGCACAGAATTTGCTGTGTATTTTCTGTTTTTATTATAACATTTTGGGGAAGTTCTACAAAGATAAAAAGCACTAACCTTTTGGCTGAAAGGTTAGTGCTTGTTTTGTTTTTTAGCTGTTCAGTACGAAGGAAGAGAGTACGGAAGCTTTGGTTACAATACCGCAGAACACTCCGTCCTTGTCAACAACCGGCAGGGGAAAGGGGGTATCCGCAGAAAGCTGGGTAATATTGGCAACGGAAGTGTTTACATCTTCAATGATGGGGACATTGGTAATGAGCACGTCATCAACGGTGGCCTTGCCTGTTTGGATGCGTAGAGCCCCGTCCAAGGTGATGATGCCTACAAAATTCATGTGCTCGTTGACAACGTAAGCACTGGAAACACCACAGTTACGCATATTGCGGAGAGCAATGGCGGCGCCGTCGCCCCTACGCACCATACAGGTGGGGGTGCTCATAACATTGCGCACGCTCAGCACGCGGCTGGAGTTTACAGTGTTAATGAAGTTTTGCACGTAGCCGTCAGCAGGATTAGTCAGCATCTCTTCGGGAGTTGCGATTTGCACCATACGTCCATCACGAAGGATGCCAACGTGGGTTCCCAAGCGGAAGGCTTCGTTAATATCGTGGGTAATGAAGATAATGGTCTTGCCCATTTTCTCCTGAATACGTAAAAGCTCAAACTGCAAATCGTTTTTAACCAAGGGGTCAAGGGCAGAGAAAGCTTCGTCCATTAAGAGAATGTCCGGGTCATTGGCCAGAGCCCGGGCAATGCCTACGCGTTGCTTCATACCACCGCTCAGCTCGCTAATCTTTTTGCTTTCCCAACCTTCAAGCCCTACCATTGCCAGCATTTCCAAGGCTTTTTCAGTACGTTCTTTCAGGGGAACGCCCCTGATTTCCAAACCATAATAGGTATTTTCCAAAACATTGCGGTTATCCATCAAGCCAAAGTGCTGGAAAACCATGGCAGCCTTGGTGCGTCTAAATTCTTGCAGCTGCTTGGAGTTGTATTTGGTAATGTCCTCACCCTCAAAAAGCACTTTGCCACAGGTTGGTTCGTGCAGCATGTTCAAGCAGCGGATGAGGGTGGACTTGCCACTGCCGGAAAGACCAATGAGGACGAAGGTTTCACCTTTTTGTACCTCAAAGCTAATATCCGCCAAGCCTGCAGTAATGCCGGTGGATTGGAGCACTTCAAAACGGCCTTGCCCTGCTTGCAGCAGCTCCATTGCTTCTTCCACATTTTGGGAGGCTTCCAAGGGCACGAACAGCTTATAAAGATTTTCAACTTTTAAAATAGGTTGTCCTGTCATATTAGCCCTCCTTTTTGTGCGCCAAGCTTTGGGTAAGTCTGTCGATGATGATGGCGATGATGACGATGGAGATACCTGCAATCAGACCGCGTCCAGATTCAGTACGGTTGATGGCAATGAGCACTTCCATACCCAAGCCGTTAGCGCCAATCATTGCGCAGGTTACTACCATGGCAACTGCCATCATCATTGTTTGGTTAACACCGGTCATGATGGTGGGCATGGCTTGGGGGATTTGCACCTTGAACAGGGTTTGCCAGCGAGAAGCACCATAAGCAAGAGAAGCTTCTACAATTTCTTCATCAACCTGCTGGATGCCATGACTGGTCAGGCGGATAACGGGAACCACCGCGTAAACAACAGTTGCCAAAACTGCGGGTACCTTGCCGGGACCAAGGAGCATTACGGCAGGAATCATATATACGAAGGTGGGCATGGTCTGCATGGCGTCGAGGAAGGGACGCAACAATCTATTTGCCAATTTGCTGGTGGAAACAAGCACGCCGATGGGCAAGCCAAGCATTAAGGAAATGAAGACAGCGGCAATGACAACGGCGAGGGTTTCGTTCATCATGTTCCAATAGCCAAAGATGCCAATCAGGAACAAGCCCAAGCCGTACATAATACCATTGCTCCATTTTTTAGTAAGCTTTTTGCCGGCTAAGGTAGTTGCTAAAATCGTAAGCCACCAGGGGATGAGATTCAGGAGCGTTTCAATGGAGCTGATGCACCAGCTGAGGAAGCCCTTTATATTATTGAAGAAAGTTGCGTATTTAGCGTTAACTTCTTTTACGAAGTTATCAATGGGGCCGGTAAAATCTAAACGCCAGTCAGGGAAGTGGAAGAACCAATTGGTTTGTGCTTCTTCGCCACTGCGCAGGGATTTTTGAACCAAATCTGCCTTGTCAGCAGGCAACCATTCCATCAGAAGCTCTGGATGATTTTGCAGGAACCATTTGGCGGTAGCGGGGTAGTCCGCCTTGGTATCTGCAATGTAAGCTAAAGCCTCTGCGGTCAGGGCGCTGGAGGTTCTGTATTTTTTTAGGAAGGCTGCAAATCCCGGAGATTTTTCCAAAAGCTGCACGTTGGCTACTACGCAGACGGGTACGCCTCTGGCTTCGGTTAAGCCTGCGTTGAAGGCTTCCGGGGAATAGGGAGCGTCTTCCAACAATACCATATCCAGCTTGCCACTGATCCAGGTAGGTTCGTAGCAGTAACCAACAATGGGTTCGCCCTTGGTGTAGGCTGCCATGAAGGCGGTGAAGAGTGCCGCTTCACTACCACTGCGGAAGTAGACGAAATCTCTGTTCAGACCGTAGGCAATGTATTTCTTATACATAATCTCATCAATTGCCCAACCGGGGATAGCACCGTAGATGCGACCTTTATTTTTATTTTCGTCGTCGCGGAAAAGCTGTGGGTATTTGGCAAGGTCACGAACGGTTTTCAAATCGGGAGCGAGGGGGGCGATACCGCGAGCCTTGTCGCCTTCGATAACGTAACGGGGAACGTAGAAGCCCTGCTTATCGTCATCAAAGTTTATTCCCAGGTTTATCAGCCTGCCGGTTTTCATATCCGCTTCAAAAGAAGGGATGTTATCCGTCCAGGTTTCCATGTTTACGTCAATATCGCCACGCACCAAGGCGGCTTGAACAATTGGTGTAGAACCACTGATTGTGGTGAAATTTAAGTTGAAGGCAGTGCGTCCGATGTATTCGGCAACTGCATTATGAAACTTCACACTGTCCCAGCCTGCATCAGAAAGAATGATGGTGTTTTTATCTTCTTGTGCTTGCGCCAAGGATGTGCAGCAAGTTGTAAATAAAAGAAGTAAAGAGCATAAAAATCTAAACAACAAACAAAGCACCTCCAAAAGATTCTGATAATTATACTATTATGCGTAACATATCATACATATACAGAACTGTCGAGTGCGGAGGCAATACTAGAGCTGTTGCCAGAGGGGGAATCTCTTTATGAAATTAAAAAAGTTGTATAAAAATAGATTTTAATTTTTAAAGACAAATTTGGCTAAAGAAATAAAATAGCACTATGAGAAAGCAGATACGCTCTACTCATAGTGCTATGGTTATTTATTTGTTATTTGTCGAAGATTACCAGCGGTTTAATTAAATCAGCAGGTTTGTCCTTCATCAGCATCAAGGCTTTGTCTACGCCTTCCCAACCGTAGAATACGTGGGTAATCATTTTTTCAGGGTGGATTCTGCCGGAGGTGATTAAACGCGCCAGTTTTTCAGAGCGGAGCCTGCCGCCGGGCATTAAGCCGCCGACAATGTGCTTGTGACCCATGCCTGCGCCCCATTCTACGCGAGGGATTTTTACGAAGTCGCCTACACCAAGATAGTTGACATTACCGATCTTGCCACCGGGCTTCAGCATACGGATTGCTTGGTCGAAGGTATCCACGTCGCCGCCGGCGATAACAATCTTATCAACGGGACCACCGTTTAACTTCATAATTTGTTCTACGATATCACCGTTGCGATAGTTTACGATGTGGGTTGCGCCGTATTCCAGAGCGAGGTCGGCACAATCTTTACGGGAACCTACAGCGTAGATGTTAGCTGCGCCTCGAATTGCGGCTGCTGCCACTGCCATTAACCCTACGGGTCCAATGCCAATGATTGCCACATTGTCACCGAATTGGATATCCGCCAGCTCAACTCCATGGAAACCGGTGGGACCATATCGGAAAGCATACAAGCTGCTCTCAAGTCCATTCCTTCTGGTAAGTGCGCTAAGTTGCCGTCCGCATCATTTACATGGAAGTATTCTGCGAAAACACCATCTTTGAAGTTGGAGAACTTCCAGCCGGAGAGCATGCCGCCACTGTGCATTGCGTAGCCTTCTTGTGCTTCGTGACTGTTCCAGTCCGGAGTGATGGCAGAGATGATAACCTTGTCGCCGGGTTTGAAATCTTTTACCAGCTCGCCAACCTTTATCACTTCGCCAACAGCTTCGTGACCTAAAATCATATCTTCTCTTTCACCAATGGCACCTTCCCAAACGGTATGTACGTCAGAGGTACAGGGTGCGATAGCAAGCGGTCTGCAGATTGCATCCAAGGGACCGCATTCAGGAATATTTTTTTCTACCCAACCGGTAGAACCAATTTTTAACATTGCATAGCCTTTCATTGTTTATGCCTCCTTTTTAAAGAACATTATATTAATGTAGGAAATTTTCTTTTTCGTTATAAGTATAAAATAAATTGATGAGTGTTCTGAGGGAACTGCTCCTTCAAATTTAATTCATATCTTCTTAATAAGATTTTAACATATTGCTAGTGGTTAGTTGTGTCTAATTGGTGTCCTGGTCGTGAAGAAAATGCAAAGAGGTGTCTGACTTTAGGAAGCTATCCGGAAATCTTTAACCTGTTTTAGAAATTTTGTTTTGCTCAAATCTGTTTATGCCTTATAATATAAATATATTTGCTTTGATAAGGAGAGGTATTATGGCTGATTTAGAGCGTTTAGGACAAATAAAATGTTTCCTGTTTGATATGGACGGAACCATCAACTTAGGTAATGAGCTTATTCCCGGAATGGAAGGCTTCTTTGACAAATTGAAGGCTGCCGGCCGCGAGTATTACCTGCTTACCAACAATTCTTCTCGTGACCACCAACACTATGTAAATAAAATGAATGGCTTAGGCGTGCCTGTTACCCGCGAAAACGTTTTGATTTCCACTGACGCCTTCACCAACTATATGTGCAAGAACCATCCGGAAGGAAAATTCTACGTTTTGGGTACTCCCCAGCTGGAAAAAAACATTGCTGACGCAGGCTTGATCATGACCAAAACCTTGGAAGAAGGGGCGGACTTCGTAGTTGTTGGCTTTGACCAAACCCTGACTTACGAAAAGCTGACCACTGCTTGCCGTTTGATTGACAAGGGCGTGCCCTACGTAGCAACCCATCCCGACGTGCGTTGCCCCATCGAAGGCGGCGAGTTTATTCCTGATACCGGTGCCATGATTGAGCTTATCAAAACTGCTACCGGCAAAAGCCCTTCCATGATTTTTGGCAAACCCTTCCAATATATGGTGGATGTTGTGCTTGACCAAACAGGCTACAAAAAAGAAGAAATCGCCATGGTTGGCGACAGACTTTCCACTGACATTGCCTTTGGCTTGAACAATGGCATCCTTTCCGTAATGGTTTTGACTGGCGAAGCTACTATGGAAGATGTGGAAAATGGTAATATCAAACCGGACATCATCCTGCCCCACGCGAAAGAAATTTTAAACTACATTAAATAATGCCCTAAAGGAGAATTTGCTATGGCAATTTTAGAGCAAACTAATTTAACTGACGCCATCCGTCCCGTTCCTGCTTCTGAACTGGAAGCACGCTTGGCAAAATTCCGCCAAGCAATGGATAAGGAGAATCCCGGTTGGGAAATGGCAGTAATCAATCACAAAATAGCAATGTACTATTTTGCAGGAACCATGCAAGACGGCGCTTTGATTATTCGTCCGCAGGATGCAATTCTGTGGGTGCGCCGTATGTACGACAGAGCGGTGAAGGAATCCAAATTTGCAGATATCCGTCCCATGCGTAGCTTCCGCGAGGTTGCCGCAGAATACGGCGGCTGCCCTGCCACTGTTTATATGGAAACCAAAAAGCTTACTTGGGACTGGCAGCAAATGTTCCATAAATACTTTGCCTTTGAAGAAATCGCTTCCCTTGACCATGTGCTCAGTGATTTGCGTGCGGTGAAGAGTGCTTACGAGCTGGAAATGATGGAGCGTAGCGGTAAGATTCACGAAACTGTACTGGACGTTGTCGCTCCCCAGCTGATTGTTCCCGGCATCAGCGAAACTCAGCTGGCAGTAAATGTTTATAGCGAAATGCTTAGTCGTGGCAGCTATGGTATTGTACGTTTTAACTTGCCCTTGGGCGAAGAGGTTATTGGTATCGCTGCTTTTGGCAAGAGCGGGTTGGAGCGTTGTGCCTTTGACGGACCCGGTGGTACTCCCGGTACCTGCGTTGCTTTGCAGTCCATTGGTAATGCTTTCCGCAAATTAGCGCCTAACCAGCTAGTTTATCTGGATATTCCCTGTGGCTTTGACGGCTACAATACTGATAAAACCGTTGTGTACTACTATGGCGATATCAACAAGGACCCAAACAAGGATGTAATCCTTGACGCCCAAAAGCGTTGCTTGGAATTGGAGCAAAACGTGGTAAATATGATGAAGCCCGGCACTCCCATCCAAGATTTGTACACTGTTACCATGGATAATTTTGATAATATCTACGGGGACAATTTTATGAACGGCGGCAAGTTCCTTGGTCATAGCATTGGCCTGGTAATGGACGAAGCGCCTGCCATCGCTAAAGGTTTTAAAGAAGGCTTGCAGGTTGGCATGACCTTCGCTGTTGAACCGAAGATTGCCCTGCCCGGCATTGGCTTGGTTGGTACGGAAAACACCTACGTTGTTACAGAAAACGGTGCCCGTTGCCTGACAGGTAAATCCTACGAGCTGCGCTGTGTAGAATAAAAATTAAACTCCTGATGATTGTGAAAATCGTCAGGAGTTTTTGTTTGCAATGTTTCACGTGAAACAATTTGCAGAGGGGGACATGGTTTTTAAAATTTTTTTGTGAATTATTTTTTCTTCTGCTCTAAGCGTTTCAGGCTCAAGCCAATGCGGTTACGGGCCTCGTCAATGCTGATAATTTCTGCTTCCACAATGTCGCCAACAGCAACTACGTCCAAGGGATGACGGAAGTATTTAAGGCTTAATTCGCTTTTGTGGATAAGACCGCTCACTTTCAAGCCAATATCTACGAAAGCGCCAAAGTCTACTACGTTTTGCACCTTGCCTTTGACAACGCTGCCAATGGCCAAATCGCTTAGCTTGGTAACTTGCTTGCGGGTCATGGGTGCAGGCGCGTCTTCGCGGGGGTCACGTCCGGGACGGGCGAGGGCGGCGAGGATGTCCGTAACAGTGGGCACGCCGGCGTTCAGCTTTTTGGCAAGCTGTTCCGGTTTAGCTTTGGCGGCAGCTTCTTGGAGGGCGGTGGTGCTGCAGTCTTGCAGGCTAAAGCCTAATTCAGTAACGATGCTTTCAGCCAGGGCATAGCTTTCCGGATGGACGGAGGTGTTGTCCAAAGGATTAGCAGCGCCTGCGATGCGGAGGAAGCCTGCGCATTGAGTAAAGGCGGCGGGGCCAAGACGAGCAACTTTCAAAAGCTCCTTGCGGCTGGTGAAGGCGCCCTTCTCATCACGATAAGCAATGATGTTTTTAGCAACAGTGCTGGAAATTCCAGCCACATAGTTCAAAAGAGAGGGAGAAGCGGTGTTCAGCTCCACGCCAACGTGGTTAACGCAGCTTTCCACAACGCTGCCCAGGGTTTGGGTAAGCTCCTTCTGGTTTACGTCGTGCTGGTATTGGCCAACACCAATAGCTTTCGGCTCAATCTTAACAAGCTCTGCCAAGGGGTCTTGCACGCGACGGGCAATGGACACTGCGCCGCGCAGGGAAACGTCCAAATCGGGAAGCTCCTCGCGAGCCAGCTTGGAAGCAGAATAAACAGAAGCGCCTGCTTCGCTGACA
>JAFTMR010000025.1 GCA_017452325.1 Phascolarctobacterium sp.
CGTCTGGCTCTTTGCTGCGCATTGTCCGCAAAAGTTGCAGCTAACGAATTGGTAGTAATCGACGGCTTGACCTTCGATGCTCCGAAAACCAAAAACGTAGTAGCAATGCTCAACGCTTTTGATGCAGCTACTGCAAAAGCACTGCTTATCACCAATGGTTGTGAAAACGTAGAACTTTCCGCACGCAACATGCCGAAAGTAACCACTATCACTAACATGGGCCTGAACTGCTTTGACATTCTTCATGCTAACAAAGTATTCCTGGCTAAAGAAGTAGTAGAAAAAATTGAGGAGGTGCTCGCATAATGGCTGCTAATCCTCGCGATTTATTGATTCGTCCCATCATCACTGAAAAAACTTCCGTAATGATGCAAGAAAACAAATATACCTTCCAAGTTCCCCTGGAAGCTAACAAAGTAGAAATCCGCCAAGCTGTCGAAGCTATTTTCGGCGTTAAAGTTTTGAGCGTAAATACTATCCGCGTTCTTGGCAAAACCAAACGCATGGGTAGATATGTTGGTAAACGTTCCGACTATAAAAAAGCAATCGTTAAGCTTGCTGAAGGCAACACGATTCCCCTTTTCGAAGGAATGTAATTAACGTAATATAAGGAGGTCAAGTTAAATGGCTATTAAAAGCTTTAATCCGTATTCTCCTTCCAGACGCTTTATTACTGTGTCTGCCTTCGAAGAGATTACGACTGATAAGCCGTACCGCCCGCTTGTTGAACAACTCGTAAGAAAAGCTGGCCGTAACAATACCGGTAAAATGACCGTTCGTCATCAAGGCGGCGGCCACAAAAGACAATATCGTATCATCGACTTCAAACGCAACAAAGACAACATTCCTGCTAAAGTTGCTACTATTGAATACGATCCTAACCGTAACGCACGCATCGCTTTGGTAAACTATGCTGACGGCGAAAAACGTTACATCATCGCTCCGCTTGGCTTGCAAGTAGGCGACGTAGTAGTAAGCGGTCCGGAAGCCGACATCAAAACCGGTAACTGCCTGCCGCTGAAAAACATCCCGCTGGGCACCACTGTGCACAACGTAGAAATGAAAATCGGTAAAGGTGGCCAAATGGCTCGCAGTGCTGGTGCATCTGCTCAGCTGATGGCTAAAGAAGGCGACTATGCACTTCTTCGTCTCCCTTCCGGTGAAATCCGTAAAGTACATATCAACTGCCGTGCAACCATCGGTCAAGTTGGTAACATCGACGCTGAAAACATCTGCATCGGTAAAGCTGGTCGCTCCCGTTGGTTGGGCGTACGTCCTGCTAACCGCGGCGTAGTTATGAACCCGAACGACCATCCCCATGGCGGTGGTGAAGGCCACTCCCCCGTTGGTCGCAAACGTCCTGTTACTCCTTGGGGCAAATGCGCATTTGGTACCCGTACTCGTAAAGAGAAAAAAGCTTCTACTAAGCTCATCTTGAAACGTAGAACTAAATAATATAACAGGATAAGGAAAGGAGGCTAACCTAGTGTCCAGATCAGTTAAAAAAGGACCTTATGTCCATGCTAGCTTGTTGAAAAAAATCGACGCGCTCAATGCCGCTAATGATAAAAAAGTTGTAAAGACCTGGTCTCGCAGCTCTACTATTCTCCCGGATTTCGTTGGTCACACCATTGCGGTTCATGACGGACGCAAACATGTTCCCGTGTTCATCACCGAGGATATGGTAGGCCACAAATTGGGCGAATTCGCTCCCACTCGTACTTACAAAGGTCATGCAGATAAAACCACTAAATTGAGATAAGGGGAAGGAGGAAAATAGAATGGAAGCAAAAGCAATTGCAAAATATATCCGTATTGCACCGCGCAAACTGCGCATTGTAATCAATCTGATCCGCGGTAAATCCGTAGGTGAAGCATTCGCAATCCTCAAATTCACCCCGAAGGTTGGTTCTGAGGTAATCGAAAAAGTACTGCGTAGCGCTGTAGCTAACGCTGAACATAACTTTGATATGAACGTGGATAACCTGGTAGTATCCACCTGCTTCGTAGACGCAGGTCCTACCATTAAACGTATTCATCCTCGTTCCCGTGGTCAAGCTTTCAAAATCTTGAAACGTTCCAGCCACGTAACTGTAGCAGTTAAAGAAAAATAATATCCCGTCAGAAGGAGGGAAAAGATAGTGGGTCAAAAAGTACATCCTCATGGTCTCCGTGTTGGCGTAATCAAAGGTTGGGATTCCAAATGGTTCGCTGGCAAAGATTATGAAAAATTCTTGTTAGAAGACATCAAAATCCGTGAATTCATTAAAGAAAAATTGTTCTTGTCCGGTATTTCTAAAGTAGAAATCGAACGCGCATCCAATAAAGCCCGCATTTCCATCCATACTGCGAAACCTGGTATGGTAATCGGTCGTCAAGGCAGCAACATTGAACTGCTCAAATCCGACCTGAAAAAAATGACTGACAGCGCAATCGACATCAACATCGTAGAAGTTAAAACCCCGGATATGGACGCAACTTTGGTTGCAGAGAACATCGCAGCACAATTGGAACGCCGTATCGCATTCCGTCGTGCAATGAAACAATGCGTAGGTCGCACCATGCGTATGGGCGCTAAAGGTATCAAAATTACCTGTGGCGGTCGTTTGGGCGGCGCTGAAATCGCTCGTAGCGAAAGCTATCGCGAAGGCAGCATTCCTCTGCACACTCTGCGTGCTGACATCGATTACGGCACCGCAGAAGCACATACTACCTATGGCCGTATCGGCATTAAAGTATGGATTTACAAAGGCGAAGTCCTTCCTGAAAAAGAAGCAGTTAAAGCTGCTCCGGCAAAGGAGGCATAATCAGATATGTTATTACCGAAGAGAGTTAAACATCGTAAACAACATAGAGGTCGTATGACCGGTCGTGCTATGCGTGGTAACAAAATCGCCCATGGCGAATATGGTCTGGTTGCATTGGAACCCGCTTGGGTAACCAACCGCCAAATCGAAGCTGCGCGTATTGCAATGACTCGTTACATCAAACGTGGCGGCCAAGTTTGGATCCAAATTTTCCCGGACAAACCGATCACTGCAAAACCTGCTGAAACTCGTATGGGTTCCGGTAAAGGTTCTCCGGAATACTGGGTAGCAGTAGTAAAACCGGGTCGTGTATTGTTTGAAATGAACGGCGTAGCCGAAGATGTAGCAAAAGAAGCTATGCGTCTTGCTAGCCACAAATTGCCCATCAAATGCAAATTTGTGACCCGTGCTCAGCAGGAAGCTGAAGCTGCCGCACAAGAAAAGGGTGGTGAAGCTTAATGAAAACAACAGAAATTCGTGAAATGTCTGCTGCTGAGTTAGACACCAAATTGGCAGTTTTGAAAGAAGAACTTTTCAATCTGCGTTTTCAAATGGCAACCGGTCAATGTGAAAACCCGATGAAAATTCGTGAAGTTAAAAAATCCATTGCCCGTATCAAAACTATTCAACGCGAACGCGAATTGCAAGCTTAATAGTTTTTGACTTGAACAAGGAGGAAACAGTCGTGACCGAAGAAAGAAACGCACGTGTTACCCGTATTGGTAAAGTTGTCAGCGATAAAATGCAAAAAACTGTAGTAGTTGCAGTTGAACGTTTCGTTCCGCATCCGCTGTACAAAAAAGGCGTACAACATACTATTAAATTTAAAGCTCATGACGAAAATAACGAAGCACATATTGGCGACGTAGTTCAAATTATGCAAACTCGTCCGCTTTCCAAAGATAAATGCTGGCGCGTTATTGAAATTTTAGAGCGTGCAAAATAATTTTGCCACTAGATAGATTGGCAAGGAGGGAAATCCATGATCCAACAACAAACTATCCTTAACGTTGCGGATAACACCGGCGCTAAGAAAGTTATGTGCATCCGTGTATTAGGCGGTTCCTACCGTAAATATGCTAATATCGGTGACGTTATCGTGTGTGCTGTTAAAGATGCATCACCCGGTGGCGTTGTAAAAAAAGGTGACGTAGTTAAAGCAGTTGTTGTTCGTTCCGCAAAAGGTGTTCGTCGTGCTGACGGCTCCTACATCCGTTTCGACGAAAACGCTGCTGTAGTAATAAAAGACGATAAGAGCCCGCGTGGCACCCGTATTTTTGGGCCCGTAGCTCGTGAACTTCGTGAAAAAGATTTCATGAAAATTGTTTCTCTGGCACCGGAAGTGCTGTAAGAAATTCAGATAACGCACTATAAGGAGGTGTTCTTGACATGGCAAACGCTGTAAAGCTGCATGTTAAAAAAGGCGATACCGTTCTTGTTTTGTCCGGTAAAGACAAAGGCAAGCAAGGTAAAATCGTTGAAGCTCTGCCTAAGAAAGCCAAAGTGGTTGTTGAAGGCGTAAATAAAGTTAAACGTCATACCAAACCGTCTCAAGCAAATCCTCAAGGTGGTATCATTACTAAAGAAGCTCCGATGTCTTCTTCCAAAGTAATGTTGGTATGCCCGGCTTGCAAAAAAGCAACCCGTATTAAAAAATCCGCTGTTGCAGGCGAATTCGTAAGAGTTTGCAAAAAATGCGGCGAAGTAATCGATAAATAATAATCCGGGAAAGGAGGAAATTACTTAATGGCAAAGACCAGATTACAAGAAAAATATTTGTCCGAAGTTGTTAAAGGCTTGATGGACAAATTCCAATATAAAAACGTTATGGAAATTCCTAAAGTTGAGAAAGTTGTAATCAACATGGGCGTTGGTGAAGCTGTTGCTAACAGCAAAGCATTGGAAACTGCAGTAGCAGACATGACCTTGATTGCAGGTCAAAAACCCATCATCACCAAAGCTAAAAAATCTATCGCAGCTTTCAAAGTACGTCAAGGCATGCCTTTGGGTGCAAAAGTTACCCTTCGTGGTGACCGTATGTACTACTTCCTTGATAAACTCATGAATCTCGCTCTTCCGCGTGTACGTGACTTCCGCGGCGTAAGTGCTACCGCTTTTGACGGCCGTGGCAACTATGCACTGGGTCTCAAAGAACAATTGATTTTCCCGGAAATTGAATACGATAAGATTGATAAAGTACGTGGCATGGATATCATTATTGTTACTACCGCTAAGACTGACGAAGAAGCTAGAGAATTGCTCAGACTTCTCGGAATGCCGTTCAGCGCATAAGGTGAGGAGGGAATATTTTGGCTAAGAAAGCCCTGATTGAAAAATGGAAAAGCGAACCGAAATTTGAAGTTCGCCGTTATAACCGCTGCAAAGTTTGTGGCAGACCTCACGGCTATATGCGTAAATTTGGCCTCTGCCGTGTCTGCTTCCGCGAATATGCATATGAAGGTGCTATTCCGGGCGTAAAGAAAGCAAGCTGGTAAGAACGACAACTAAGGAAGGAGGGTATACTAAGTATGGTAATGACTGACCCGATCGCTGATATGCTTACCCGTATCCGTAACGCAAATTCAGTTCATCACGATAAAGTTGAAATCCCCGGCTCCAAAATTAAAGTGGCTATCGCAGAAATTTTGAAAGCTGAAGGTTTCATTAGAGACTATGAAGTAATCGCTGATAACAAACAAAGTGTTATCAAAGTTAGCCTGAAATACGGTGCTAATAAAGAAAAAGTTATTTCCGGTATTAAACGTATTTCTAAACCCGGTCTGAGAGTTTACTCTCAAAAAGACCAACTGCCCAGAGTCCTCGGAGGTCTCGGCATTGCAGTAATCTCCACCTCTCAAGGTTTGATGACCGATAAAGCAGCTCGTAAAGCTGGTTTGGGTGGCGAAGTACTGGCATACGTATGGTAATACACTAAGAAGATAGGAGGTGCTCGTACGTGTCTAGAATTGGTAAAATGCCAATCACTGTTCCCGCTGGTGTAACAGTTACTATTGAAGATAACTTCGTGACCGTAAAAGGTCCTAAAGGCGAACTTTCCCGCCAAATCAATAAAAACATGAAACTGACTTTGGACAACGGTGTTATCACCGTAGAACGTCCTGATGATGAAAAAGAAAACCGCGCTATGCACGGTTTGTCCCGTACCTTGATCAACAACATGGTTGTTGGCGTATCCACTGGTTTCAGCAAAACTCTGGAAATCAACGGTGTTGGTTACCGTTGCGCGCTGCAAGGCAAAGCAATCAACTTCACCCTCGGTTTCTCTCACCCTGTAGTTAAAGAGCCGCCTGCTGGTATTACCTTTGAAGTACCCGCTCCGACCAGAATCGTAGTAAGTGGCGCTGACAAAGAAGTAGTAGGTGCAGTTGCTGCTGACATTCGTAACTTGCGTCCGCCTGAACCTTATAAAGGTAAAGGTATCCGTTATCAAGGCGAGTTTGTTCGTCGTAAAATGGGTAAAGCAGGCGCTAAAGGCAAGAAATAATTTCTAAAAGAAGGGAGTGAAACTCTTGTTTAACAGAGTTGATAAAAACGAGAAACGTCAAAAACGTCATCTCCGTTCTCGTAGATATATTATCGGTACTGCAGAAAGACCGCGTCTCAACGTATATCGTTCCTTGTCCAACATTTATGCACAAGTAATTAACGATGTAACCGGTGAAACCATCTGTGCTGCTAGCACCGTTGAAAAAGACCTGAAAGCTATCTACGGTGGCAACATTGAAGCTGCTAAAGCTGTAGGTAAAGCAATCGCTGAAAAAGCATTGGCTAAAGGCGTAAAAGAAGTAGTATTCGATCGTGGTGGCTATCTGTATCATGGTCGTGTAGCTGCTTTGGCTGAAGCTGCACGCGAAGCTGGTCTTGAATTCTAAGAGAAGGAGGAAATAAAGTGGCTAATTTCGAAAATAAAGAAAACGAATTAAAAGAGAAAGTCGTTTTCATCAACCGTGTTGCTAAGGTTGTTAAAGGCGGTCGCCGTTTCTCCTTCGCTGCATTGGTTGTTGTTGGTGACGAAAATGGTCATGTAGGTATGGGCCTGGGTAAAGCTGCAGAAGTTCCTGAAGCTATCCGTAAAGGCGTTGAAGACGCTAAGAAAAACTTGGTATCCGTTCCTTTGGTTGGTACCACCATTCCTCATGAAATCATTGGTGTATTCGGCGCAGGCCGCGTGTTCCTGAAACCGGCTTCCAAAGGTACCGGCGTTATCGCTGGTGGCCCGGTTCGTGCGGTATTGGAACTGGCAGGCGTTCATGATATTCTTACTAAATGTCAAGGTTCTAACAACCCGAACAACGTTGTTCGCGCAACTATCGAAGGTTTGAAATCCTTGAAATCTGCTGAAGCAGTTGCTGCTCTGCGTGGTAAAACCGTAGAAGAATTGTTGGGCTAATAGGAGGAAATTTGTAATGGCACAAATTAAAATCACTTTGACCCGCAGCGTAATCGGTTATCCGCAAGATCAACGTATGACTGTTAGAGCTTTGGGTTTGCGTAAAATCAATAATGTTGTAATTAAAGAAGATACTCCGACTATTCGCGGTATGATTCACAAAGTTGAACATCTCGTGAAAGTTGAAGAAGCGTAAGACAAGGAGGTATATTGAAGATGAAATTACATGAATTGTCTCCCGCTCCTGGTTCTAAACGTGAAGCTGTTCGCGTAGGTCGTGGCTTGGGCTCCGGCTTGGGCAAAACTTCCGGTAAAGGCCAAAAAGGTCAAAAATCCCGTTCCGGCGGTGTAAAACGTCCTGGTTTCGAAGGTGGTCAAAGACCTTTGTACCTGCGTTTGCCGAAACGTGGTTTCTATAACAAATTCGCTAAAGAATACGTTGAAATCAACGTTAGCGTACTGAACCGTTTTGAAGACGGCACTGTTGTTGAACCGGTTATGCTCATCGAAGAAGGTATTGTTAAAAACATTCGCGATGGCATCCGTATCCTCGGCGGCGGTGAATTAACCAAAAAACTTACTGTACAAGCTATGGGCTTCAGCAAATCCGCTGAAGAAAAAATTATCGCAGCTGGCGGTAAAGTTGAGGTGATCTAAAGTGTTAGCAGCCCTTGCGAACATATTTAGAATTACGGAACTCAGGCAAAAAGTAGTTTTTACTCTCGCCATGTTTATCGTATTCCGGGCTGGAACACATATACCTGTTCCTGGCGTAAATGCTGCGGTTATCGAGCAGCTCTTCCAATCTGGTAACCTTTTTGGATTGCTCGATATGTTCAGTGGTGGCGCCTTGAGCAAATTCTCAATTTTTGCTATGAGTATTACCCCATATATTAATGCTTCAATTATTTTGCAGCTGTTGAAGGTAGTAGTACCCACCTTGGAACAATGGTCCAAGGAAGGCGAAGAAGGTTACAAGAAGATGAACAAGCTTACCCGCGTGCTGACGGTGGCTTTGGGATTCTTCCAAGCCTGCGGTATGGCCTGGGGCCTGAAGATGGCAATCAATAACCCCGGAATTTTCTCAATTCTGTTGATTGCTACCACTCTTACTGCAGGTACTGTATTCCTGATGTGGATTGGTGAACAAATCACCGCAAAGGGTGTCGGCAATGGTATCTCTCTGATAATCTTTGCCGGTATCGTATCCAGATTACCTGAAGGGTTACAAATAATTTTCCAATATTTACAAGCAGGCACTGTTAATCTGTTGAATGTAATTTTGTTCGCGGTGATTGCTTTGGCGATGATTGTTTTCGTAATTCTCATCTCCCAAGGTGTTCGCAAAATTCCTATTCAATATGCTAAACGTGTTGTTGGCAAAAGATTGTATGGTGGTCATAGCAGCTACATTCCCTTGAAAGTTAACCAAGCTGGTGTTATCCCGATCATTTTCGCGTCTTCCGTGCTGATGTTCCCGACAACAATCGCTCAGTTTGTTGACGTTCCTTGGGTTAAGACTGTGGGACAATGGTTCGCATGGGGCACTCCGCTGCAAACTACTTGTTATGTTCTCTTCATCCTGTTCTTCACTTACTTCTATACCGCAGTAAGCCTGAACATTAACGATATGTCTGAGAACATCAAGAAGAATGGTGGTTTTATCCCGGGTATGCGTCCTGGTAAACCTACAACTGATTATTTAGACAAAGTAATGTCCAGAATAACCTTGGCTGGCGCAATCTTCCTTTCTTTGATTGCACTGATGCCCAACGTTATCGGCTGGATGACTAATATCGAAGGCATCTACTTCGGTGGTACAGCTCTATTAATCGTAGTCGGCGTAGCATTGGATACTATGAAGCAAATAGAGTCCCTGGTATTGATGCGTCACTATCACGGCTTTATGAAATAGGAGGAATTCAGAATGCATATTCTTTTAATGGGACCTCCGGGTGCTGGTAAAGGCACTCAAGCAGAAAGACTCATTGATGAATTTAAAATCCCTCATATCTCCACTGGAGACATGTTCCGTGCAGCAGTTAAGCAAGGCACTGAACTTGGTAAAGAGGCAAAAAGATATATGGACGCAGGTGGCTTAGTACCTGACGTCGTAACCATCGGCATCGTTCGTGAAGGTTTGGCAAAACCCGAATGTGCAAATGGATTCATTTTAGATGGTTTTCCGAGAACTGAAGAGCAAGCAGTTGCTCTTGACGGAATTCTGAAAGACCTGGGCATTGAATTGACCGGTGTTGTAAATATCGTTGTTCCCGACGCTGAACTGGTTGGCAGGGTAACCGGCAGACGCATCTGCAAAGCTTGCGGTGCTACCTACCATGTAAGCTTCAACCCCAGCAAAGTGGAAGATGTGTGCGATAAATGCGGTGGCAACCTTTATCAACGTGATGACGATAAAGAAGAAACCGTAAAGAATCGTCTGCATGCATATCATGAGCAGACTGAACCGTTGATTGAGTACTACCAAAAACAAGGCGTATACAAAGAAATCGATGGCATGCAAGCAATCGACAAGGTATATGCTGACGTTAAGGCTAGTCTCTGTGGCGAATAAGGAGGTACGCTGTGTCCAAACAAGACGTTATTGAAGTTGAAGGCACAATCCTTGAAGCACTTCCCAACGCTATGTTCCAAGTACAATTGGAAAACGGTCACGTTATTCTGGCGCACATATCCGGTAAAATACGTATGAACTTCATCAAAATTTTGCCTGGCGACAGGGTTACCGTGGAACTCACTCCGTACGATCTCAATCGTGGAAGAATTACTTATCGTTTCAAATAACCAAGACAGGCAAGAGGAGGTTTAAATTATGAAAGTAAGACCGTCTGTTAAGCCGATATGTGAAAAATGCAAAGTCATCAAACGTAAAGGCCATGTTATGGTAATCTGCGAAAATCCGAAACATAAACAAAAACAAGGTTAAGAAGGAGGTGCACGTTAATGGCACGTATTTCTGGTGTCGATTTACCGAGAGACAAACGTATTGAATACGCTCTGCCGTACATTTATGGTATCGGCCTGACTCTGTCTCGCGAAATCTTAGCTAAAACTGGTATCAATCCGGACACTCGCGTTCGCGACCTGACTGAAGAAGAAGTTTCCAAAATCCGTGAAACTTTAGATAACGATTACAAAGTAGAAGGTGACCTCCGTCGTGAGGAATCCCTCAACATCAAACGCTTAATCGAAATTGGCTCCTATCGTGGCAGAAGACATCGTATGGGTCTGCCCGTTCGTGGTCAAAACACTAAAAACAATGCCCGCACCCGTAAAGGTCCGAAACGTACTATTGCAGGCAAAAAGAAATAATTAGCGAGGGAGGGATAAACCAGTGGCTGGCAAGAAAGTTGTTCGCAACAAGAAAAAAGTTAGCAAAAATATCATTAATGGTGTAGCGCATATCCGCTCCACTTTCAATAATACCATTGTTACCATTTCTGATACTGAAGGTAATGTTTTGAGCTGGGCTTCCGCAGGCGAACTCGGTTTCCGTGGTTCCCGTAAAAGCACTCCGTTTGCTGCTCAAATGGCTGCAGAAACCGCAACCAAAGCTGCAATGGAACATGGCTTGAAAAATGTAGAAGTTTTCGTTAAAGGCCCTGGCGCTGGCCGTGAAGCTGCAATCCGTGCACTTCAAGCTGCAGGTCTCGAAGTTAACTCCATTAAAGACGTAACTCCGATTCCGCACAATGGCTGCCGTCCGCCGAAACGCAGAAGAGTATAATTGGAGGTGTAACTGTAAATGGCTATCGATAGAACTCCTGTATTGAAAAGATGCAGATCCTTGGGCCTGTCTCCTGCTTTTCTGGGTATTAGCAAAGAATCTAACCGTCAAGTTAGACGCCAAAACAGAAAAAAAAGTGAGTATGGCATTCAATTAACTGAAAAACAAAAAGCTAAATTTATCTATGGTGTACTGGAAAAACAATTCCGTGGCTACTATGATAAAGCTAAAAAAATGGAAGGCATCACCGGTGAAAACCTGTTGATCCTCCTCGAAAGAAGAATTGACAACGTAGTATATCGTCTTGGCTTGGCTAACACCCGCCGTCAAGCTCGTCAAATCGTAAGACATGGCCACATTGCTGTAAACGGCAAACGTTTGGACATTCCTTCCGCTATGACCTACGTTGGCGATGTTATCACTGTTATGGAAAACAGCCGTTCCAAAGAATACTTCAAAGGTATGGAAGAAACTTTGGCTACTAAAGCAGTTCCGGCTTGGTTGATTCAAGACGCTCAAAACTTGGGCGGCAAAGTTGACCGTTTCCCGACTCGTGAAGAAATTGATGTTCCCATCGAAGAACATCTCATCGTAGAATTGTACTCCAAATAATTAGTGTACATCTTGTGCCGCCCAACTATGAGGCGTATTGTGGTAATACGTGAAAGAAGGAGGCTTGCCGCATGATTGAAATTGAGAAACCCAAGATGGTTACAGCTGAGATCAGCGATGATGGACGCTATGGTAAATTTGTTTGGGAGCCGTTGGAAAGAGGCTACGGCATTACACTGGGCAATAGCTTGCGCCGTGTATTGCTTTCCTCCTTACCTGGTGCCGCAGTAACCCACGTTAAAATTGACGGAGTGCTGCACGAATTTACTACAATTCCCGGTGTTAGAGAAGATGTTGCTGACATCATCCTTAACATCAAGGCTCTGTGCCTGAAAATGGAATGCGAAGAGGAAAAAATCCTGCGTATTGAATGCTCTGGTGAGCAAGAAGTTACTGCTGCAAACATCATTGCAGATAGTGATGTAGAGATTTTGAACCCTGAGCTGCACATTGCGACTTTAGATAAAGATGCCGTTTTCAATATGGAAATCTATGTTGATAAAGGCCTCGGTTATGTACCGGCGGATAAAAACAAACGCCAAGATCAACCTATCGGAGTAATCCCCGTTGATTCCATTTACTCTCCTATTACCAGAGTAAAATTTGGTGTAACTGATACCCGCGTTGGCAACGTAACCAACTACGACAAACTGACTCTGGAAGTTTGGACCGATGGTAGCATAATGCCGGACGGAGCTGTGAACATGGCTTCCAGCATTATGATTGATTATCTCAAGTTGTTCCAAACCGGTGACCCGGTTAAGCAAGTGCTTAATGTTACCGGTGGTTCTGAACCGGAAGGCGCAGAACCCAAGAAAGAAGGCCCTGGTGCAATGTCCATCGACGATTTGGACTTGTCCGTACGCAGCAACAACTGCTTGCGTCGTGCAGGTATCAACACCGTTGAAGAACTTACCCAGAAGTCTGAAGAAGATATGATGAAAGTACGTAACTTAGGCCGTAAGTCCCTTGATGAAGTTAAGAAAAAATTAGCTGATTTAGGTTTGTCTTTACGCAAAAGTGACGAAGAATAATAAGGGGGTCGGAAACAATGGCATACAGAAAATTAGGCCGTAATTCCAGCAACCGTAAAGCTTTGTTTCGTAGCATTTTGACTTCTTTCTTCAAACATGGTCGCATCGAAACCACTATCACCAAAGCTAAAGAAGTTGCTAGCAAATCCGCAGAACTGATTACTTTGGCAAAACGTGGCGACTTGCACGCTCGTCGTCAAGTTTTGGCTATTTTGGTTGACGAAGATGTAACCAGAAAACTTTTTGAAGAAATTGCTCCGAAATATGAAGGCAGACAAGGCGGCTTTACTCGTATTTACAGAGTTGGTCCTCGTCGCGGTGATGCTGCTGAAATGGCAATCATTGAGCTCATCTAATCAGAGCTTTCAAAGCAGGAACTTTTGTTCCTGCTTTTTTTATGCTCATTTTAAAAATTTTTGCAGAATGCCACCTTTTGTCTAAAAAACATATTATAATGAAGTAAAGTGAAGAATTTACGTTTATGGTATTTATTGATAGTAAAGGAAGGTGCAAAATGCTGACCAAAAATTTTATTGAGTTTTTGTATGAGGCAGCGCATATTCAGCGCTGGAACGACCACATTCGCCCCGGAGGTTTTACGGAGCTGGACAAGCAGGCTCATAAAATGATGATATTGTATGTGCTGGCACGTCATGAAGAGGATGACCACGGTGCTAAGCTAAACTGGCGCGTTCTTATCGAAGGTGGCATTTTTGAATTTTTGCACCGCAATGTGCTTACGGATATTAAGCCGCCTGTTTTTCACGAGCTGGTACGGGTACATGGCAAAGAGCTTAATTCTTGGGTATACCAGGAATTGAAACGTCGCATTCCCGAAATTGATGCAGGCTTTATGGAAAATATGGAAACCTTTTTCGATAACCCCAATTATTTTCCGAAAGAAAAGAAGCTGCTGCGAGCTGCTCACTATTTAGCAACGCAATGGGAGTTTAATATTATCTATCATTTTAATCAAGGCATTTTTGGCATTGAAGAAACTCGCCAAGCTATTGAAAGCGAGATTGAAGACCACTTTGATTTGGCAGGAGTGCAGAAGCTGGCATTGAAAGGCAAGAGCAGTAAGTTCATTGACCTTGTAGGACAGCTGCGCTTCCAAAAACGTTGGGCACAATCTCCCCGCGTGCCGGAAACCTCTGTCATGGGTCATGTACTTTTGGTTGCTATTATGGGTTATTTCTGCGCGGTGAAGTTGGGCGCCTGTGATGAACGCGTAGTTAACGATTTTTTGTGCGGCTTGTTCCACGATTTGCCGGAAGTTCTTACCCGCGACATTATCTCTCCTGTGAAGCGTAGCGTTGAAGGCTTGGATGCACTTATCAAACGCATTGAAGAACGTCAGGTTGCAGAAAAGATTTTGCCCCTGCTTCCCTACGGTTGGCATCAGGATATTTTGTACTTTACCCAAAACGAATTTGCCGACAA
>JAFTMR010000026.1 GCA_017452325.1 Phascolarctobacterium sp.
GTATGAAAATATTGCTGTCCACATATTCGCTTCGTAGTGTTTTCTAAAACTTACAAACTACAGCTCAGGATGTGTCCTTAGCAATATTTTCCTGAATTAAGGTCACTACATTTTCAAATCGTTGCTTGAAAATTGATAAATCTGTTTATGAGGTAAAACATATGCAAGAAAAACTAATTGTGAAAGGTGCGCGACAGCACAACTTAAAGAATATAACGGTGGAGATTCCTCGGGACAAGCTGGTAGTCATTACCGGTTTGAGCGGTAGCGGTAAATCTTCCCTTGCTTTTGATACGATTTATGCGGAAGGGCAGCGTCGTTATGTGGAGTCCCTTTCCGCATACGCACGTCAATTTTTGGGACAGATGGATAAGCCTGAGGTTGATTACATTGAAGGGTTGAGCCCTGCAATTTCCATTGACCAAAAGACTACCAGCCGTAACCCCCGCTCTACAGTGGGTACGGTTACGGAAATTTACGATTATCTGCGCCTGCTCTTTGCGCGCGTGGGCGAACCGCACTGTCCCTGCTGTGGTGAGCTTATTGAGCAGCAGACTGTTCAGCAAATCGTAGACCGGGTTCTGGAAATGGAACAAGGCACTAAGTTTATGATTATGGCTCCCTTGGTGCGAGGTCGCAAGGGTGAGCATGTAAAAATTTTGGACGATATGCGTCGTGCCGGTTATGTGCGTATGTACGTGGACGGCGAGGTGCGTACTTTAGATGAAGAAATCAAGTTAGAAAAAAATAAAAAGCACAGTCTTTCTGTTGTTATTGACAGGCTGGCAGTGCGCGAGGGGATTCAGCAGCGTTTGTCCGATTCCGTAGAAACTGCCTTGAAATTGGCAGATGGCTTTGTGGAAGTGGCAATCCTAGGTGGCGAAGCAGAGGTACAGCTTTTCAGCGAGCATTTTGCCTGCAATGAGTGCGGTATCAGCCTGCCTGCTATTGAGCCCCGCTTGTTCTCCTTTAATAATCCCTATGGTGCTTGTCCTGTCTGCACCGGTTTGGGTATGAACATGGAGTTTGATAAGGCGCTTATCATTCCCGATGGCAGCAAAACCTTTGCGGAAGGTGTTATTGCTTCTTTAAGCAATAATATGAATTCCTATCGGATGAAGCAGCTGGGTGCGGTGCTTAGTGCTTACGGCTACGACTTTGATAGCACTTGGGACAGCCTGCCTGCGGAAGTGCAAAAGCTGCTTTGGGAAGGTACTGGCGAACAGCGTTACAGCTTCTGGTACGAAAATTTACAGGGGGAAACCCGCCTGCACGAAACTACCTTTGACGGAATTCTTCCTATTATGAAGAAGCGTTACCGAGAGGCTTTCAGTGACAGTATGCGTCAGGATATGGAAGAGTTTATGACCAGCACTCCCTGTCCTGAATGCCATGGTACTCGTTTGAAACCGGAAGTGCTTTCCATTTTGGTTGGCGGCAAAAATATTTGTCAGGTTACTGCCCTGACCGTTCGTGACTGTATGCAGTTCTTTGCAGGGCTACAGCTAACCAAGCGTCAACAGGTTATTGCCCGCCAGGTTTTGAAAGAGATTATGGCGCGGTTAAAGTTCCTCAACGATGTGGGCTTGGATTATTTAACCTTGGATAGAAGCGCCGGTACACTTTCCGGTGGCGAAGCCCAGCGTATTCGCCTTGCTACTCAGATTGGTAGCGGTTTGACTGGTGTGCTGTATATTTTGGACGAGCCTTCCATTGGCTTGCACCAAAGGGATAATGGCAAGCTGCTGGAAACCTTGAAGCATTTGCGTGACTTGGGGAACACCTTAATCGTTGTTGAACACGACGAGGAAACCATGTATGCCGCTGATGAGATTATAGATATTGGTCCCGGCGCAGGTGAGCATGGCGGTGAGATTGTTGCTCAAGGTACAGCAGAAGAGATTAAATTGGTAGAAAACTCCGTAACGGGGCAGTACCTTAGCGGTCGCAAGTTCATTCCTGTTCCGAAAAACCGTCGCGTTCCAGATGGTCGCTTTATCTCCATCAAGGGGGCACGTGCCAATAATTTAAAGAATATTGATGTGGACATTCCCTTGGGTGTGTTTACCGTAGTTACCGGTGTCAGCGGTAGCGGTAAATCTACCTTAATAAATGATATTTTATATAACGCACTGGGGGCGAAGCTCCATGGTGCGCGTTTGCGTCCTTCTGAGCACGATACCATTGAGGGTATTGAGCATACGGACAAGGTAATTAATATCGACCAGTCGCCCATTGGTCGTACTCCTCGCAGTAACCCTGCAACCTATACGGGAGTTTTCGATTTCATTCGTGAGCTGTTTAGCCAGACTAACGAAGCCAAAATGCGTGGCTACAAGCCAGGACGTTTTAGCTTCAACGTGAAGGGCGGTCGCTGCGAAGCTTGTCGCGGTGACGGTGTGAACAAAATTGAAATGAATTTCTTGCCGGATGTATACGTTCCCTGCGAAGTTTGTCATGGGGCACGCTATAACCGCGATACCTTGGAAGTACATTACAAGGGTAAGACTATTGCAGAGGTTTTGGATATGACTGTTTCCGAAGCCTTGGAGTTCTTTAAAAACCTGCCTCGCATTGCCCGCAAGCTGGAAGTTTTGGAAGACGTTGGCTTGGGCTATATTCACCTTGGTCAAGCGGCAACAACCCTTTCCGGTGGTGAAGCTCAACGTGTGAAGCTGGCAACGGAGCTTTCCCGCAGGAGCACAGGCCGCACCATCTACATTCTAGACGAGCCGACCACTGGTCTCCACATTGCTGACGTGCATAAGCTTTTGGAAGTTTTACA
>JAFTMR010000027.1 GCA_017452325.1 Phascolarctobacterium sp.
AAAGGCAAACGCATTGCTGTAGGTGCTGCTGGTTCCGGTACTGAAGCAAACGCTCGTCAAATCATGGCTGCTTATGGCTTGACCTATGATGATATGAAAGTTCAATACTTGTCCTTCGGTGAAGCTGCAAGTGCATTGAAAGACGGTAACGTTGACGCTGCATTCGTAACTGCTGGCCATCCGACCGCTGCTATTCAAGATATCTCCACTTCTAATGACGTTGTTTTGATACCGGTTGAAGCTGATAAAGCTGATGCTTTGATTGCTAAATATCCGTTCTACACCAAACTCGTTATCAAAGCTAAAACCTACAACAACCAAGCTGCTGACGTTCCGGCTGTAGCAGTTAAATGTATGTTGGCAGTAACCGACAAAATGGATGAAGCAACTGCTCATGACGTAGCAAAAGCTCTGTACACCAACTTGGATCGTATGAAAGCTGCTCACTCCGCTGCTAACGCAATCACTAAAGATACTGCTTCCGATGGTATGTCCATTAAATTTGCTCCGGGCGCTGAAAAATTCTTTAAAGAAAAATAAGGGTTGGCAATGATGTCAAATCTTAAAGACCGGAAACCGACGCAAGTCGGCTCCCGGTCTTTTTTCAAAATAAATTTATATTTAAGTTTTTTAATTTTGTTTGCGGTAGCAACACTTTTTTGGTATGCTACTGCTATAGTTGTTTCTCTGAACCCGGAAGGGGAGAGAGAGCCAATTGCTTTTGACAGCAAGGTTGGCGATGTCTGGAATATCCGTTTTACTCATTCTGTTGAGAAAACACCATGGGAAGAGTTCTTTACCGTTAATGGAGTTAATGATTTGACAATGACTCATACGCGGTTTGAATCCTTGGGTTGGGGATACCCGTATTCGCCCAGCGACGGCAAGTTTCGTCAAACAGGGGATAACAAGTTTGAACTTGTGATGAACAGGCCTTACAAGCAGGTGGATTTGCGTGTCGCCGAACAGGCAATGCCGTGTATAGTTCACTATAATGATGTTTATGATTTATGTGCTTTATTTGACCACGGAACTTTGGTACAGGTTAAAGCTGAGTACCGTTGGCAGTTTTGGCAAAGAAAGTACGGTTTATAATAATTTAATGGGAGGAGAGTGATACCATGTCTGCCAAAGAGATTAAAGAGCTTTCTGCAGAAGAGGTGTTACAAAAGTACGATAAGGAATCTGACAAGCGCAGTATGAGCGGTACGTGGGATTATATTATCAAGGCTGTTTGTATCGTCTTTGCTATTTTCCAGTTGTACACTGCAACATTCGGTATATTGGATGCTCATCTGCAACGTGCAATACATTTGGCGTTTGGTTTTATCCTGATTTTCTTACTTTATCCTGGACGTAAATCTTGGTCCAGAAGTTCTATGCACCCCTTGGATGTTCTTTTTGCTGTTGTCAGTGCCGCCAGTGCTTTGTACATTGTTGTTAACTACCAAGAATTGGTACTGCGTGCCGGTATGAACAGCGAAACAGACTTTATCGTTGGTTTGATTGGTACCTTTATGGTATTTGAAGCTGCTCGTCGTGTAGTAGGCTGGCCAATGATTACCGTTGCTTTCGTGTTTATGATTTATGCTTTCTTCGGTCCTTACGTTCCCGGTATCTTGGCGCACCGTGGTGTTGAGGTTCAAGAAATGTTTGACCACCTGTTCTTTACTACAGAAGGCATCTTCGGTACACCGATGGGCGTATCTTCTACCTTTATTTATCTGTTCATTTTATTTGGTGCTTACCTGGAAACCACTGGTCTTGGCAAATTCTTCATTGATATTGCTAACGCCATTGCAGGCTGGGCGGCAGGCGGTCCTGCGAAAGTTGCAGTATTGTCTTCCGGCTTGATGGGTACTGTATCCGGCAGCTCCGTAGGTAACGTAGCAGGTACAGGTGCTTTCACCATTCCTATGATGAAAAAATTAGGATATCGCCCTGAGTTTGCAGGTGCAGTAGAAGCTTCTGCATCTACTGGTGGTCAGCTGATGCCGCCTGTAATGGGCGCGGCAGCGTTCTTGATGGCTGAATTTGTAGGCGTGCCTTACTTTGAAGTAGTAAAAGCGGCAGCAATTCCTGCGCTTCTGTACTATGTTGGCGTATGGCTGGGCGTACACTATGAAGCTAAAAAGTTTGATTTGAAGGGTACTCCTCGCGAAGAATTACCAAGCTTTAAGAAACTGTTTGTAGAAAAAGGTCATTTGGCTCTGCCTTTGATTGTAATCGTTTATTTGCTGGTAAGCGGTTTCACCCCGATGCGTGCTGCGTTGGCTGCAATTTTGTTAAGTATCGTATGCGCAAGCTTGCGTGCTTCTACCCGCATTACCTTTAAACAAGGCGTTCAAGGTTTGATTGATGGTTCCATGGGCGTACTTGGCGTACTCATTGCTTGTGCTACCGCAGGCATCATCATTGGTGTTGTAACCAAAACCGGTGTAGGCTTGAAGGTTGCTACTGCACTGTTAGATCTTTCCGGTGGTGCGTTACTTCCTGCAATGTTCTTCACCATGATTACCTCCTTAATTCTTGGTATGGGCGTTCCTACTACTGCGAACTATGTAATTACTTCCACTATCGCTGCTCCCGCTTTGGTTCAAATGGGCGTTCCCGTTCTGGCAGCCCACATGTTTGCCTTCTATTTCGGTATTGTTGCAGACGTTACTCCTCCTGTAGCATTGGCAGCTTTTGCCGGTGCAGGTATCGCAGGTGCAAACCCAATGAAAACTGGTGTGCATGCTGCTAAGCTGGCGATTGCGGCGTTCATCGTACCGTATATTTTCGTATTAGCTCCTGAATTATTGATGATTAATGCTACTCCGTGGACTGTATTCTATAGCGGCTTGACTGCAGTATTGGGTATGTGGGGTGCTTCCATTGCAATGGTAGGTTTCTGCCAAAACTTGCTTAATGTTTTTCAACGTTTAATGTTCTTCGTTGGTGGTATCTGTATGATTATCCCTGGTGAGATAACAGATGCTATTGGTGTTGGCTTAATCGTGGCTGCTTACTTCTGGCAGAAAACCAACAAGAACAAGGGTCCTATTCATCAAGAAAAATAATCTTAAATGGAAAAAACGCGGGCAGTTATACTGCTCGCGTTTTTATTTGTAACTGTCTTTAGTTATATCTATGCGTCCACATTTGCGTTCGTAATCATCTACAACCCATTTTAAAATCTGTTCAATCTCTTTATTTAAAGAGCGTCCATTATTCTTGGCAATGTATTTCATTTTTTCCATAATAACAGGGTGAATACGTAGGCTAAAACGTGCCTCATTCATAAAAATCTCTCCTTTTGACATCATATTAACGCTATCTTACTACCAATATTATAAGTCCAAGTAAATAAAAGCGCAAGTATTCACAGTAAATTTGAGGTAATAGAGCAGATAATATGTTAGAATATATAGAAGGAATTTATGGAGGTAACTATGCTATTAGAAATAAATAAAATTTATCATGGTTTTAAAGTTATTAAGACAGATTATGTTGAAGAGGTACATAGTGGTGTACATTTACTAGAACATCTGCAGAGTGGTGCTCATCTGTTATATCTTAGTAACGAAGATGACAATAAGGTTTTTTCCATTGCTTTTAGAACTCCGTCGCGTGATGATACCGGCGTAGCGCATATTTTGGAGCATTCTGCTTTGTGTGGCTCCAGAAAGTATCATTTAAAAGAACCCTTTGTAGAATTGGTAAAAGGTTCTTTGAATACTTTTCTTAATGCTATGACATATCCAGATAAAACTATGTATCCGGTTGCAAGTCGCAATGATAAAGATTTCCGCAATTTGATGGATGTATATTTGGATGCAGTGTTTTACCCTTTGATTTACGAGAACAAATACACTTTGCGTCAAGAAGGTTGGCACTATAACCTTACCAACGCAGAAGATGAACTTACTTATAATGGGGTAGTTTATAATGAAATGAAAGGTGTGTATTCTTCAGCTGACGCTTTTCTCGAAAACGAAGCGATGAAAACACTCTTTCCTGATAGTCCATATCGATTTGAGTCTGGCGGTTTCCCTGATGCTATTCCGCAACTTACTCAAGAAATGTTTGAGGATTTTCACAGAACTTACTATAGTCCCGAAAATTCCTACATATATCTATATGGAGATATGGATATTGATGCTTACTTAGACTATATTAATGTAGAATATCTGTCTAAATTTACCAAGACGGGTTTAGTAGATTCAGAGATTCCTATGCAGGCACCTTATGCTCGTACCAAAGAGGTAGAAGCTTATTATCCTGTTGATGCAGGGGAGGATTGTTCAGGAAAAACATATCATGAGCTTTCTATAGTTGTAGGTACTGCTACTGACACCAAAACTTCTATGGCATTACGGTTGCTTGAAGGTGTGCTTTTAGAATCTGAATCTTCTCCGTTACGCAGAGCACTTCTAGACGCAGGTGTTGGTCAGAACGTGAGCGGCAGCTATGTAGGAAGTTTGTTACAGCCAATCTTTAGCATTAAGGCTTCGGGGAGTGAACCTGAGTTGCGCGATAAATTTGTAAGCGCAATTTATCGAAACTTACAGGAATTAACCATAAATGGTTTGGACAAGAAGCTGTTGGAAGCCGCTTTAAATTCCATGGAGTTTAAATTACGTGAGTCTGATTTTGGTGCCTATCCGAAGGGATTAATTTATGGCATTGGTGTTATGGATACTTGGCTTTATGGTGGCGACCCTGTAGCAAGCTTCCGTTATAATAAGATACTGCAAGAGTTACGTGAAGGTTTGAAAACACGATACTATGAACAGCTGATTGAAGGCTATCTTTTGGACAACACTCACAAGGTTATCGTAACTCTTGTTCCACAACCAGATAAGGAAGAAGCGGACCGCGCTGCTGAAGCTAACAAAATGGCGGCAATCAAGGCTTCCATGACTAGGGAAGAGCTGGAAACCTTCGCTGCTGAATGTGCTGAACTGCATCGACGCCAAGCAGAACCTGACAAGCCGGAGGATTTAGCTTCTATTCCTATTCTGAAACGTAGCGATATTCGACGCGAAATTGAAAAATTTGATGTGCGTGAAGAGCAATTAGGGAAGAATGCCTTGCTCTACCTTCCTGCTGCCACCAATAAAATTGCCTATCTTAACTGGCATTTTGATATTACAGGCTTAGAAGGTAAGTACTTGCCTTACTGCTATTTATTAGGTGACGTTCTTGGCAAATTCGATACCGAGCGTTATACTTATTCCGAACTGGCAACAAATAGCATCATGTACACTGGTGGTATCGCCTTTAATGTTCGTGCTTTGTCCGATGTCAGTGATGCAGATAATTATAAGATTCAGTTCTCCCTGAAAGCTAAGGCTCTGATGGAGAATGTGGATAAACTGTTTGACATTCTACAAGCCGTTACCTTGGAAAGTAAGTTGGATGATATTAAACGGTTCCGTGAGCTGATATCTGAGATTAAGACTGAATGGGATAGCAGTTTCTTTAACCGTGGTCAAAATATTGCTATTTCTCGTTTATATTCATATTGCAGCGCTGCTGCTCGTGTTAACGAGAAAGATCACTACTCCTACTATCAATTTGTGAAAAGCTTGGTAGATAATTTTGAGGAACAAGGTGAAGCTGCTCTAGAAACTTTGAAGGAGCTTTTGCAAATTGTATTCCAAAAGACCTGCTATCTATTCGCATATTGCTGTGACGAAGATTTGCAGGAGGAAGTGCGTAGTAAGGCGTTAGCTTTTACTGAAAAGTTACCGGAATCCTCTGTTGCGGGGAAGGCTCCTCACATCTTACCGCTAGAAGAAATTAATGAGGCTATTACTACTGCTGGTAAAGTGCAATACGTTGTTGCAGGCGGTAACTTTATTAAACATGGTCATAAATATACTGGTGCTATGCGAGTATTGGAAACCATTCTGCGTTATGAATATCTGTGGACAAAGATTCGAATTCAGGGTGGTGCTTACGGTGCTACTACTCGCTTTGACAGCAATGGCTTAGGTGTATTTGCTTCCTATCGTGATCCCAAATTGGCAGAATCCTTACAGGCATATTATGATTTGCCGGCTTGGTTGGAAAAAGAAGAATTCCCCGTGCGTGAGCTTGATAAATATGTAATAGGAACCATCAGTGGTATGGACACGCCTTTGACTAATACCATGCGTCTTGATACAGTTACTACCGCTTGGCTGAAGAATATTACAGATGAACAACGCCAGCAATCTCGTAACGAAGTTCTTGATGTAACCAACGAGGATTTGCAAGCACTCGCCCCAGTCATTCGTGATATGCTCAGTGATGGCTATGTTTGTGTTGTTGGTGGTAAACAACTCATTGAGGATAATGCGGAAAAATTTAATAAAATAATCAACGCATAATATAAAGTAAAAATCCGCTCGTAATTGAGCGGATTTTTTCATTAATATAAGTTTATTTCTTACTTCAATACTTCTGCTATTTCTGGTAGGGGAGCAACTGTTCTTTGCAAGATACCATTGATATAGGCAATAGCTATACCATAATTTGTCATTGGTATTTGCTGATCTTCTGCACATTTATTACGATATATTATTTCGCGCTCATTAAGCATACAGCCACCGCAATGAATAATCATCTTGTAAGCACTCAAATCCATCGGAAACTCCGTACCGCTTGTAAAAATGAATTGTGGTTCTGCTTTAGTGTAGCTACGTATCCAATTGGGAAGCTTCACCGTTCCAATATCATCGCATTGACGGTGGTGAGTGCATCCTTCGCTAATAAGAATCTTATCACCGTTCTGGATGGTGTCCAAGGCTTTAACTCCTTTTACTGCATTAAGCAGGCTTCCTTTGTATCGTGCCATTAGGATGGAGAAGGAGGTAAGTTCAATTTCCTTTGGTATCATCTTGGCGACAGTAGGAAAGACTTGGCTGTCAGTGACAATAATACGCGGAGGGATTGCAAGTTTTGTCAAAGCAGCTTCTAATTCATTAACCTGCACCACCATTGCGACTGCCCTGTTGTCTATTATGTTACGCAAAACCTGCTGTTGAGGTAAAATTAATCTGCCTTTGGGAGCAGCGGTATCTATAGGAGTAACAAGGATAACAATGTCATTGGGAGTGATTAAATCACCAAGTAGTTCCCTGTGTTCCTCAAGGGGTTTCAAATGAGTAAGTGCATTCTTAAATTCTTCGATATTTTCTTTGGTAGCAGCACTGACCAACATATGGGGGACGGGAGCAGTCAAAGCTTGTTTCTCTTCTGCGGTTAGCAGTTCACATTTATTAAAAGCAATAATCACCGGTATATTCTTTTTCTGAATATGTGCTAAGAGCATGTTATCTTCATTAGACATTCCTAAGGTAGCATCTACTACTAAGATAGAAATGTCAGTTTTATTCAAAATCTGATAAGCTTTCTGTACTCGCAGCTCTCCCAGCTCACCCTCATCGTCTATACCGGGAGTATCAATAATCATTACTGGACCCAAAGGTAATAGCTCCATTGCCTTATACACCGGATCAGTCGTTGTACCCTTATATTCACTGACAATAGCAAGGCTTTGACTGGTAATGGCATTGATTAAACTAGATTTACCTGCATTACGCTTGCCAAAGATACCAATATGTATCCGTTCACCGCTAGGGGTATTATTTAAACTCATGGATTATCCCTCCTTGTGAAAAATTTGCATTTGGAGTTATTAAATTTCTTTATATTAGTATATCAAAAAAAGTTTATTATATGCAGTAGTTTGCATATTGATTAAATTGTGAAAAATTTGTGTAACCATTCTTGACGATGATGATACTTACCAGTTATATTATACTATAACGCAGTGTACGAAAACACTGAAATCAAAATAAAGGAGGCGTATTATGAGTACCAATAACTCTACGCAACATGTTCAACTTTCTTTAGCAGATCCCACTCCGTTAGGCCTGTTCGGTTTGGCTGTAGTTACCATGGTAGCATCTGCACAAAAAATGGGTATTGTATCCGATGTTTCTTGGGTATTGCCCTGGGCTTTGTTCTGCGGTTCTTTTGCGCAAATCTTGGCCGGCATTCTTGACTACTGCCACAAAAATATTTTTGGTGGCACCGTTTTCTGTGGCTTCGGCTTCTTCTGGTCCGCTGTTGGTATGGCTTGGATGATTAAAGCAGGCACCTTCGGTGCCGGCTTGGCAAAAGGCATTGATCCGACTGCTCTTGGCTTTGGCTTCTTCGCTTATTTCTTGTTTGCGTGCATTGGTACCATCGCTGCTTCCTCTGCAAACCTGTTCCTCTTTACCGATATGGTATTGATTGACGTATTGCTCATTTGCTTGGCTCTGGATTCCTGGGGAATTGGTGGTCACACTCCGCATGCTATCGCTGCTTACTCTGAAATCTGCATTTCCTTGTTGTCCTTGTATGGCTGCGGCGCGGCTTTCTTGAACAACTTCTATGGCAGAGAGTTCTGGCCTTTGGGCAAACCGGTTAATAACTGGAAACAATAATCTAAATTTCCTATAAGCGCTGTTGCTTCTCTTATAGTACTTCTAGAAAATTTATAACTGAAAAGCAAAATCCGCTCGAAAGAGCGGATTTTTATTTTATGGTGCTATTTACTTTTAAAATTCTACCAGCTGCAAGCGTTCGTTGGGCAAGTACTTGCGACCAGCTTTAGCACAGTCTTCACCATTTACTTTTACGATGTCAGCGGTGAAATTGATATTGCCATCAAAGAAGCTGGAACCTACAGCGTAAGTATCAGCAGGAACGCCAAGAGCTTCAAACTCTGCTACGCGTTTGGCAGTTAAGCCACCGGAAACGATAATCTTCACATAATCGAAGCCTTCTGCGTCGAGCGCACGACGTACGTTCCAAATAAGCTCCTTGCAAACACCGGTGGGGTTAAACATACCCATTTGGCCTAAAAGACTTTTATCAACCATGGTACCGGAGGTATCAAGGCGAACGCCAAAAAGTTTTTTGCCAAGTTTACGGGCAACTGCGAGAGCAGTGTTCACGCAGTCATTGTCAAAGTCAACCAGTGCAATACGAGAGATACTAGGGTCAACGTATTTGTCGAAAGCAGCAGTTGCCGCAACGGTATCACCTTTATAAGTAGCAATCAGTGCGTGGGGGATGGTACCCAAACCTTTGCCACCATAAGCCAATGCATTAGCGTCAGTGGAGCAACCGCTTACACCGCCAATTTTTGCTGCGTAGCCATCGCTTTCCTGAGTTTGGTAAATGTCGTAACGTGCGGGGAAGAAGAGTACAGGTTTACCATTAGCTACTTCTACAACTTCGCGAACGTTAGTAGCAATACGGCTTTGGCGAGCTAAAATACCTAAGTACAAGGTTTCCAGATGAGCAAAATCTGCCAAGTCGCCTTCAATAGTCATAATGGTTTCCCAAGGAGCAACCAGGTCACCGTCGTGCAAAGCATGGATGGTAATATTTTCAGGATTATGAGCGCAAGTCTTGATAAGGGCGATAGTTTCGTCGATACCACATACTACAACATGCTCGCGGGTAAACACCTGCATCAGAACGCGGGGATGGTGATTATCTCCGTTTAAAATTTCTGCGGTGCGCATAAAATACGCATCACTGTAGTAGCCAGCTTTAATTTTTTCTACCGGAAAATGAAAATGTTCTACAGGTAATCTGTTTTTCATTTTACGCCCTCCAAATTTATAGATATATTAAACT
>JAFTMR010000028.1 GCA_017452325.1 Phascolarctobacterium sp.
GTATCATTTTGTGTGCCAAAGCTGTGGCTACACCACCAGCAAATGGTTGGGACGTTGCCCTGAATGTGGCGCGTGGGATTCTTTAAGTGAAGAAGCAGAGGTGGCGGCAAAGAGCAGAAGCTTTTTGCCCACCAATGCAGAGAAAATAAAACCCAAGACCATTGCCAGCGTTGCTCAAATTAAGGTGGAGCGTTTGGCGACAGGCATCCGCGAGTTCGACAGGGTGCTTGGCGGTGGTGTTGTACCTGGTAGCCTGGTGCTGTTGGGTGGCACTCCCGGTATTGGCAAATCTACTATTTTGCTGGACGCAGGGCTGCGCTTTGGACAGCAGGGTATCAAGACCTTGTATGTCAGCGGCGAAGAATCTGAGGAGCAGACAGCAATGCGCGCTGCCCGCTTGGGCGGTGCCAATGATAATCTTTTGATTATGACGGCGACGGACTTGGATGCAATCTTAGTGCAGGCTCAAAATGTTGCGCCTAAGCTGTTGATAATCGACTCCATCCAGACCATGTATAATCCTGAACTGCAAACTGCGGCAGGTAGTGTGGGACAGGTGCGCGAGTGTACGGCGAAGCTTTTGCAATTTGCCAAGACTTCGGGCATTGCAGTACTGCTCATCGGTCACGTTACTAAGGACGGCAATATTGCAGGACCTCGCCTGTTGGAACACATGGTTGACGTGGTGCTGCAATTTGAGGGCGACCGTTCCTATTCCTTCCGAGTGTTGCGTGCCTTGAAGAACCGCTTTGGCAGTACTAACGAAAGTGGTATCTTTTCCATGGAAGCAGGGGGCTTGCAGGAGGTTGCTAACCCAGCCGGTTTGTTCCTTGAAGATAGGGATGGGGAAGCGGCAGGTAGCGTCATTGGGGCGTGCATGGAAGGCAATCGTCCGATTATGGTAGAGTTCCAGGCTCTTGTGGCGAAGACTCCCTATGGTATGCCCCGCAGGACTGCTGTTGGTTTTGACTATAACAGGGTGAATATGCTGCTCGCCATTTTGGAAAGACGTATGGGTTTTGACTTTGGTGTGTACGATGCCTACATCAATATTGTTGGCGGTATGCGTGTTACGGAGCCTGCGGCTGACTTGGCGGTGGCGGCGGCGCTGGTTTCCAGCTATCGTAACAAGCCTGTACCAAAAGGGGTACTTGCTTTTGGCGAGGTTGGGCTGACCGGGGAAGTGCGTCGCGTAAGTGCGCCGGAGCGTCGTATTATGGACGGTATCAACCTTGGATTTACTAAGTTTATTGTTCCGGATAGTAACATTGCCTTGAAAGCAGATGCCAAGGTGAAGATTATAAAAGTAAAAACTTTAGAGCAGGCGCTGAAAGCCATGTTTGAGTAAAAAATTAAGGAGACTTCCTACAATGGAGGTCTCCTTTTAATATGTATATTAAGTTTATCAACGCAAAAATTACTTTCCCGCAACATGAAAAAATATACGCTCCTTTTAGTTGAAAACATCGCTGTCCACATATGCGCTTCCAAGTTGCTTACAAAAATCTTGTGTGTGCAGCTTAGGATGTGGAACGTCGCGATGTTTTCTCTTATTGTCGCTATTTTTCCAAATCGTTGCTTGGAAAGTGATTTTTTGCGTGTGAAATCTGCTTGTTCAAAAATATAGAAGTATACTTTATAATGAAGGCATCTTGTAGCAGGAGTTTTACTAATACATATATAATAAGATAAAAATAACAACAACGCGAGGTGCGACATATGATTAAGATTGTTTCCAATAAAAGCAATAGACAGGATAAATACCCCATTCAAGATTATGGTGTGAAGGTGGCACAGGAGGTTTGCGCCTACCACCAAAGTTATCCGGAATATTCCATGACCCCTTTGGTGAAGCTGGACGCCTTGGCAAATGAGCTGGGCGTGAGCAAGCTGCTACTGAAAGATGAAAGCAAACGCTTTGGTCTGAATGCCTTTAAGGTTTTGGGTGGGAGCTACTGCATTGGTAAGTACATTGCAAAGCAGCTTAACCTGTCTGCGGATAAATTTAATTTCGCAACACTGGTTAGTGACGAAGTGAAGGGGCAGCTGGGCGAGCTGACCTTCGTAACTGCGACTGACGGCAACCATGGCAGGGGCGTGGCTTGGACTGCCAACCGCTTGGGACATAAGAGCGTGGTCTTTATGCCTAAGGGTACTGTTCCCGAACGCTTGGAGAACATTCGCAAATTGGGAAGTGATGCTTCCATTACGGATATGATTTACGATGACTGCGTACGTAAGGCGAAGGCTTGCGCTGATGAGTTTGGCTGGGTGGTTACTCAGGACACTGCTTGGGAAGGCTATGAGGAAATTCCTAAATGGATTATGCAGGGTTACACCACCATTGCTTACGAAATTTTGCAGCAGTTGGAGGGGGATAAGCCTACTCATGTTTTCCTGCAAGCGGGTGTTGGCTCCATGGCAGGGGCGATTGCCGCTTTCTTTGCAGATTACTACGGTGAGGACTGCCCTGTGATTACTATTGTGGAGCCTAACGGAGCGGACTGTATTTACCGAACTGCAGAAACCAACGACGGCAAGCTCCATTTTGTGACGGAGGACTTACATTCCATTATGGCAGGCTTGTGCTGTGGAGAGCCTTGTACTATTGCCTGGGAAATTATGGAAAGCTACGCCAAGCACTTTGTTTCCATGCCTGACTGGGTGGCGGCGAAGGGGATGCGGGTTTTGGGCAACCCTTTGGGTGAGGATGAACGCGTTGTGTCCGGTGAAAGCGGCGCCTCCTGCTTTGGCTTGGTGGTGGAAGCTTTGCAAAATCCGGAGTTTGCCTGGCTCAAGGAACAGCTTGGCTTGAATGGAGAGTCTAAGATTTTGTGCATCTCTACTGAGGGCGATACTGATAAGGAAAATTACAGAAGCATCGTGTGGGACGGTGCATACCATAAATAATTTATTGGAGGGTTTAAGATGCGCTTTTACACTGCAGAGATCAATAATAAGGAAGAAATTTTAGTTGCCTTTGAGGAAGGTAATGTTGCTTACAGAATGAATCGCTTGCAAATGCTGGTGCCTGCCTTGAATTTTGCGGATATGAATGACTTAATCTGCAATATTACTGCGGAGCATAAGGAAAAGCTGGCACGCTTTGCTGCTAATGTGGACGTGCTTTCCGGTGCGGAAGTGAATTTGGAAGAAGTGAAGCTGTGTGCTCCCATTGTGCGTCCCCGTCAGGACGTAATCTGCTTGGGTATTAACTATGACGCTCACGCCAAAGAAGCAGGGGCTTTTTCTGATGAAGCCTTTGGTGGCGAACGTCCTTATACTATTTACTTTTCCAAACGTGTGAACAGGGCAACTGCTACCGGCGAAGCCATCCCTGCTTACGAAGGCTTGGTGGATAGCTTGGACTACGAGGTTGAATTAGGCGTGGTGCTTGGTAAGGATGCTAAGGGTGTTACTAAAGAAGAGGCTTTGGACTACGTTTTTGGGTACACCATCATCAACGATGTGAGCGCACGCAATTTGCAAACCCGTCATAAGCAATGGTACTTGGGCAAAAGCTTGGATGGCTTTACCCCCATGGGCCCCTGCATCGTAACTGCGGATGAAATTGAGGACGTGCAAAACCTTAACATCAGCTGCATCGTTAATGATGAAGTACGTCAGAGCAGTAATACCAAGTTCATGATGCAAACCGTTGCCGGAGCTATTGCAGAGCTTTCCCAAGGCATGACCTTGCAGGCGGGAACCATTATCGCTACAGGTACTCCTGCTGGTGTGGGGATGGGGATGCAACCGCCACGCTTTCTGAAAACTGGTGATAAAATTATTTGTGAAGTAGAAAAAATTGGCAAGTTGCTAAGTTTTGTGAAATAAATATTCTAGTTGGTTTTCTTGTGTATAAGTAATAATGTATCTCAAATAGTGACAAAGAGTTACTTTGGGCTGCAATAGTGTTAAAATGTAACATTATTTGCTAGGTTTTAGAAGGGAAAGTAAAAAAATCCTACCAAATTTAGTATTTTATTGCTTTTTCTAGAAATATACAATAAAATATGTGTAAGAATCCATTTGATTTCAAAGGAGGCGTTCCCTATGGGAAAATTTGTTATTCGCAAAACTAACACCGGCATTAAATTTGATTTGAAAGCTGGTAATGGCGAAGTTATCGCTACTTCCGAAGTATATTCCTCTGAAAATGCTTGCCGTAAAGGTATTGCAAGTGTTATGAAAAATGCTCCAGTTGCCGGTATTCAAGACCAAACTGTTGAAGGTTATGCGCCTGTCAAACATCCTAAGTTTGAAATTTACAAGGATAAAGCTGGTGAGTTCCGTTTCCGTCTGAAAGCAACCAATGGTCAAGTAATCGCTACCGGTGAAGGTTACAAAGCAATGGCAGGCTGCAAAAATGGTATTGAATCCATCAAGAAAAATGCTCCTGACGCTGTTGTAGTAATGGCAGAATAAAACTTACATATAAAAAATTAACGCTCGCTGAATTTCAGCGAGCGTTTTTGCTACATATACTTTCTTAAAAAGGGTTAGAAGTACTGGAAGGCGCGAAGCAACGAGGCTTGTGCCGCGATGGCGTACTATTAGTACGTCGAGCAAGCAAACAAGTTGCGACAAAGCATAACAGTGCTTATAACCCTTTTATATTGATGATAACTAATTCGGGGGCGACTTCTGTGCGTACCGGCGGTCCCCAGAACCCATAGCCGTTACTGGTAATGGCTGTCATTTTACCAAACTCTTTGCGTCCGTAGTCCAGCTTATACATTTTCTTTGTAACCAGGCGGTTAGGGAAGAGCTGTCCCGTATGCGTATGCCCCGCTACATACAGGTCGTAGCCTGCGGCACTGGCGGCATCCATCTTACGAGGCTGGTGGTCAATGAGAATACTGTAGTAATCTGCGTTGTGGGGGCTAAGCTTTTCTAAGGAAGCAGTGCTTTTGTTGCGGCTAAAGTCGTTCAAACCGCTAATCTTTAGCTTGCCGTCAACAATAGTACTTGCGTCGCGCAGTACCTTGATGTTAGCTGCTTCCAGCATCTTTTGCCAAAGAGCAGGTCTATCCAGGTAATCATGGTTGCCGTAGGCAGCGTACACTCCCAATGGTGCATTAAGCTGCGTTAAAGGGGAGAGGGAATCTTCCTGCTCCACATATCTAATTCTTTCGTCCAGTATATCCCCTGCCAAAAGTACAAGGTCAGGATGCTGGGCGTTTATTTTTTCTACCAGTTCTTGGGAGTAAGCCTTGCCCAGGATTCTACCTAAGTGAATGTCGCTGACTAGGACAATCTTGTAATTGGTACCTGTGGGTAATTTACTGGTAGCAATTTCTTCTGTGCGGATGGTTGGGTTAAAGGCGCGAAAGGTTCCCCAAGCGAGGAAGAGTACTACCAAAGCGAAACCTGCGCAAGCTATTTTGAAATTGGGCAGGGTAAAATGGAAGAGCTTGCCGCCAAGCAGAAGCAGGCCATGGAAGATTGCCAAGAGTACGGAATAATACATGAAGGCAATCCACAAACCACTGAGCCAGGAGGAAGCCTTTAAAATAAAAAGTGGTGTCGCTTCCGGCAAGATGCGGGAGCCGACGGTATTGGCCGCCAAGAACAGGTACACTAAAAAGAAAGTCCAGGTTCTGGCAAAGGAGAAGTTCTGTCTATAATAGATGTAGGAAACAGCACTGAGAATAAAATCTACAGCACCTAAGAAAAAGATAACCTTCATAAAAACTCCTTACAATAAAATTTCTATACATATTATAAGGCTTGTGCTTTAGTGTAAGTCAAGAAGAATATGTGAAAAATAGCTATATTTTATAAAGAGTTCACAAAGAAAGGTATTTGTTTGACTGGTTGACACACAATAATTTTGGCACTGATTTATACTAAATTTAAAGACAAGGCTGGTAGATGGGAAGCAGATACCTGCAGAGGAGGTTACGGATATGAAAACGGTAAAATGGTTTTCTCAGGCAATGACCTTGGGGTTTATCTTCTTTATGGCTTTATTATTGGTTAAGCCTGCCAATAGTGTGGAGTTTGTGGCTATGATTCCCGTTGGTGCTTTTATCGCCTATTTGTTTACGGAAAAATATGGCGAGAACGAAGAGAAGGACCATGGCACCCACGAAATGCCCCACAAGAAAATGTTTTTCTTTGGGCTGATTGGCGGCGTTATCATGAGCTACGGTGCCATGCTGGCAGATGGGGGCTTGGAAGGAAATATTGTTAGCGGTGTAATTTATGGAACGCTCAGCAGCTATGCTTTTGTACTTGCTACTCTCCTGACCGCCATTCCCGTTGCCATTTTGATGAAGGAGTATTCCGAAAGGAGGGCTTAGTATGTATAACACTCTCTTGACCATTGTTTTAGGTTTGTTTTTGGGATTTGTATTATACTGGGCGGGCATATCCAATCGTAAATGGGCACGCTCCTCCCTCCGCCTGGAGAATCTTACCATTATGAAAATTATGGTGTACGCAGTGGGGTATGCAGTATTTCTTCTGGCAATGACAACCTATCTGGATTATTTCTCTACAGAAGAATTGGCCCTGAAAAAGATGAGCCTTGCCGTAGTGCTTGGCGGTGTACTCTTTGGTTTGGGCTTGGGAATGTTGGGCAACTGCCCCAGCCTGAGCTTGGCTGCCTTGCCCTACGGTCACAAGTGCAAAACCTTTGGTATTTTGGCAGGCGGTGTTCTAGGTTACTTCCTTTATAAATATACTCATGGCTTTTGGTTGGACAGCGGTGTGTATTCTGTCTGGAACATCAATGAAGTTACTCTCTACAAGATGAATGAGAGTGTGGCTTCACTACTGCCCTACGGGTACGAGGGCATACTCTTTTTCAGTGTTATCATGATGGCGCTGGCTGTAGAAATGCCCACTCATTTTAGAGGCAAATAAAAAATAAGCAGGTAACTGATAAAAGTTACCTGCTTTTCTTTGTTGTGTGTAGAAGGGTAGCCTATTCGTGCTCTTTACAGCTTAATTTAGTAACTTCTAATTTAAAGACAGTTACCATTTTAAACATCATGGGCTCAAAATCCCAATCCTTTTTACCGGTAGCGTGGAACATTAGCAGCTGTAAGCCCTCTAGTTTTTCTGCATCATTATCTACAATACTAAAGATACCATTGCCAATAATACTTTGGAAGCGCGCTGTGTAGTTGCAGGCAACATCTGCAGATTCCCCATTGGTGTGGAGCAAGTAATTGGTGTCCATTTCAAAGCCAACATTGGGTTTAGCTTGGGCAAGCTCGTATTTGCGACCGGCACCTGCACCATGGAAGAACAGGGTGTATTTATCTTCAACCTTTTTGTAGCCAAAGTTTAGGGGAACAATATAAACTTCGCCATCATCGTTAAAGCCAATGCGGCAGCAGTCGCAGTGCTCCATAATCTCCTGAATCTTTACGGGATCAGTTACCTCTCTATCTTTTCTACGCATCATATCACCTCTTAAAAAGTTTTATAGATAAATTCGGTTTAAGCGTCAAAAATCCTGCTAGGAGTTGTAATTATGAATGTAAGTAGAAATTGGTTACCTGTGATATAATCTGTAGAGAAGTTCTAGATATTTTAGGAGAAGTAAGATGAATTTAGGCAAGCAAATATTTTGGTTTAAGTTATTACTTATGGTGTTACTGCCCAATTGCGGTACTGCCATGGAAAAAGAAGCAGGCTTTCAATTAGATGAGTATGTGGTTACTGCCACCCGCAACCAGCTGACTTTAAAGGAAGTTCCCCAAAGTACGGAGATTATCACAAGGGAAACCATAGAAAAAATAGGTGCTGGTACTGTGCGCGATGTACTTAAATATGCCAGCAATATTTATTTTGCGGAAGGCAATGGTGCTCATGGGGATAATATTACTTTAAGAGGTAGTGGGGTAAACGATATTTTAATTTTACATAATGGCAGACGCTTGCCTGGCGAAAACTTTTACGCCTTTAGTAAGGACACAAGCAACGCCCGCACTTTAGAGCGTTTTAATTTAAGCAATGTGGAACGTATTGAAATTGTGCGTGGTCAGGCAGGTGCTTTGTACGGCAGTGATGCTCAAGCAGGGGTTATTAACATTATTACTAAAAAAGCTGCCAAGCCAAGCTTTATTGCAGGCTTTAATACCGGTAGCCGTCAGATGAGCAATTATTACCATTGGGATAGCGGCAAGCAGGGCAAAGCCAGTGCGGTTGTGGATATAAGCTTTAACAAGCTGCGTAATTTTGATAGTAAGGCAGCAGGCTTTACCCATGGTCCGGGGCAGAGCTATAGCTTGGATTTTGATTATGAAATGGATGAGGACAATAAGCTGAATTTATACCTTGACTACATCAAGCAGAAGCACGCCTTTGATACCAGCCTTTCAACTTATGCCTGGACTAATCATCGTGATTACGAGCGTAAGACGGCAAGCTTAACCTACGAGGGTCAAAATGCCAATAGTAATTATAGCCTAAGCGCTTCTTACGGCGAGCTGGAATCCGACCACAGGGAAAAGGAGTTTTATGTTGGTAACAGGCGTCCTGCTTTACTTGACAGAAATTATCAGCGTAAGTACAAGCTGTGGAATTTAGAAGCAAGGGATACCATAAGCCTAGCAGAAAATAACAGGCTGACCTTGGGCGGGGAGCTGCGTACTGTTGATGGCGGTGCCTTTGTAGAAAACGGCAAGGATCAAACTGAGCAGTACTCTTTATATTTACAGGAGGAGCTTTATGTGCATGACAAGCTGCTGGTAATTCCTTCTGTACGTTATGACCATCACGATAGCTTTGGAGGGCAAACCTCTCCCAGCGTGGGGGCAACCTACTTTCTGACAGAAAGCTCTCGCTTGAAGGGTAATTATGGTAAGGCGTACCGCGCACCCTCCGTTGATGAACTGTATGGTACCTTTGACCATATGGGTATGTTCACCATTTATAGCAATGCAGCTTTGGAACCGGAAGAGACCACCGGTTGGGAGCTTGCCTATGAGCAGGAGCTGAGCAGCGAAGCGAAAGCCAAGGTAACTTATTTTGCCAATAAGAAGGATAATGCAATCTCTTACCAGAAGATGACAGGAGCAGGAGCTGGTAGTAGACCGGATTACCAAATTATAAATATAGATGAAACCTCTACCAAAGGTGTGGAGCTTGCCTATGAGCAGGACTTGGGAGCAGGCTTTACCCTGCTTTTGGACTACGCCTACCTTGATGCCCAAAACGAAGTGACTGATACGCGTCTGGATTACAGCGCTCGCAACACCTATACTGCCAAGCTGCTTTGGGAAGAAGAGGGGCTTAACCCTTGGAGCGTTGTCCTTTTCAACAGGTGGTATTCGGACTACCATTATGAGGGCAAGGATTACAGCATTAACACCTTTAACCTGGCGGTTAGCAAGAAATGGGGAACGGGGCAGCGTGCCTTTATCGCCATTGATAATTTATTTGACAAGGAAAACGAAAACCTTAACGCCTATGGCAGACTGTGGCGGGCAGGTGTGGAACTTTCCTTTTAAACGGATGCAAGGTAAAAATCTTGTTGCTGGAAAAAGAAAACCGTCCTCAGACTTTGAGGACGGTTAAATTTTTGGTACGCCTGAGTGGAATCGAACCACCGCACACAGCTCCGGAGGCTGCCGCTCTATCCACTGAGCTACAGGCGCAAATAATTAACGCTTGCATTATACCATATTTGGCATTGTATTTAAAGCTTTAGTGTCGTAAAAGTGAAAGCAGGGAGCGGCTTTGTATTGTGAGTGGTAATGTGCTACAATAAAAATTAGGAAAGTTTAAGCGAGGTACTGCTTATGAAACATAAAAATATTTATGGAGTGATAGCCTTTACCGCTCTGCTGTGCTGGGCTTTGTGGAACTACAGCGTCAGCCTCGAGCTTGTAGAAAGGTTCTACAGAATCGTACTACCATTTTTGATTGGGGGCTTTATCGCCTTCATTGTCAATGTGCTGATGGTAAAGCTGGAGCTTGTCTGGGACAAGGTTTTTAGTAATGGCCCCTTGCACAGGATTAAGACTGCTGCCTGTCTTGTGCTGAGCATTGGTTTGATTATTGCCTTCTTGGCTTTTACTATTATCCTTGTGCTGCCGGAGTTGAACAGTAGCGTAAAAACCATCATCAAGCTTATTCCCCCTGCGGTGGATAAGATGAATATCTACCTACAGGAAAAGGCTGCCCAGTTTAATATGTTTGAGGATGATTTCCTCTACCTGCAAAAGCAGTGGAACAATGCCTATCAAACTCTCTTCCAGTTTATTCAGGATAATAAAAGCCTGCTTCTGTCCCGTACCTGGATTGCTACTACGACCATTGTGGATGTGGTAACTAATTTTGCCATTGGTATTGTGGCGGCGGTGTATCTGCTTTTGGAAAAGGCTAATCTCAAGCGCAGCTTAAAGCGCACTGTTTATGCCTTTACCTCCAAGGAGCGTGGGGATTATCTGGTAAGGGCTGCTCAAATCAGCGAAAGAGTTTTTCATGGCTATGTTGCCGGTCAATTTGGTGAGGCTCTGATTTTAGGCTGTTTGTGCTTTGTGGGCATGGTTATTGTTGGCTTGCCCTATGCCTTGGTGATTTCTGTACTGGTGGCGGTGTTGGGATTGATTCCCATTTTAGGTACCATCATCAGCGCTATGGTTGGCTGCTTTTTGATTTTGGTTGCCGCCCCTGAAAAGATTTGGGTGTTTTTAGTTTTCTTCATTATATTACAACGTATTGAGGGGGACATTCTGTACCCGAAGATTGTGGGCAAGGCGGTAGGCCTTAGCGAGCTGTGGGTGCTGGTGGCAGTTACCATAGGCGGTAGCGTTGCCGGAATTATGGGTATGGTGATGAGCGTTCCTCTTTGCTCCGTAATTTACAAGTTGCTTTCTGAAAAGGTGGAGCAGAACTTGGCTGATAAAAATATGGGTGATTTGGACTAAGCACTGTAAAAATCACGCCTGGAATGGTATAATAAAATTTAGTTTTTATGAATTGAGGTAGAAATATGATTACTGTTCGTGATAGAGTACGCTTTGTGGAAACGGATACCATGGGCGTGGTACACCATTCTATTTATCTTCATTGGTTTGAAATGGGCAGGGCAGAACTGCTACGTGCAGCAGATATTGGTCTGAACGAGCTGATGGAGGATGGAGTGCTGTTCCCCATTGCGGAAGTGGATGTGAAATATAAGAACAGCTGCATGTACGATGATGAATACGAGGTGCAAACCAGTCTTGCCAATGTAAATAGAGTTAAGATGGAATTTGAGCAAAGAGTTATTCGTCTGCGTGACGGTGCTGTGGCGGCAGAAGCTTTGGTGCGTAATGTATTCACTGATAAAAATGGACGTGTTACCCGCATTAGCAGCAAGTGGATGGAACGCCTGCAAAAAATTTACGAAGTAGATAATACCAAGGAGTAAAAGATGGAAAGATATACTATTGTACCTGTACCCACCAGAATTTTGACCCATCACGATGATGTGTGCGGTGCAATTTTGGAATATGGTAAAGATAAAATAGGTCCTAATGACGTTGTTTGTATTGCAGAAAGTGTTGTTGCCATTATCCAAGGCAGGGCAAAACGCTGTGAAGAATTTAAACCCGGCTTTTTGGCGAAGGTGCTGTGCCGCTTGTTCCCCTCCAAGGGAAGCATTAGCAGCTGGTACAGTATGCAGGCGCTTATTGATGCCGAAGGTGGTGCGCGCGTATTGTGGGCGGTAATTGTAGGCTTCGCTGCTAAATGCGTAGGGGTAAGCGGTGTGTTCTATCGTTTGGCTGGTGAGCAAGGTCGTTTGATTGATGATATTACCGGTACCATGCCTCCCTACGACAAGCACATTGTGTACGGCCCTTCCAATCCGGCGAAGGTTGCAGAAGAAATTACCAAGGCTTGCGGCTGCTACGGTGCTGCTGTAGCGGACGTAAACGATTTGAAACGTAGTGCGGTGCTGGGTGTTTCTAAAGGCGTGGATGCGGACAAGGTTGCCGAGATTTTGATTGATAACCCCTTTGGCAATGGTAGTGAGAAAACTCCCATCTGCATCATCAAAGATTACTACAAGGCGTAAGGAGGAGAAGCAATGCTTTTGTGTATTATTCAAATTATGCTCGCCTTGGTAGTGTTGGGTGTGGCAGTGGTTGCTGCTTACATCTGGATGCAGGGCGATGCCAAAATGTTCTTCGATATGAAGAAACGGACTGCTGCGGAAAAGGTGAGCGAAACTGCAGAGCGTTTAGATTTTGCAGTGGAAGTAGATTATAAAAATATTGGCAAGCAAGAAGCAACTTTGATTGATGCTTACCTGCGCATTTACCTGCCCCAAGAACAATATGACGATGTGCTTTTGCGTGGCAAGGTTAATTTAAAAGATGTACTGCGTGAAGACGATTACTTTGAAGCTGTGCTGGTACCTGCGGGTACAGGCAGAAACATGGTACTGCGTTTTGAAGCTTATGCGAAAAATGGTAAGACCATGGCAGAAGCGCTGGCAAATGTTCCCGATGTGGACGTAGCGTTGATTGTGGAATGTCGTGGTAGGGAAGCCTTATACACAGAGAAAAAATACTTTACCCTTACCGCAGAGGAGTTGCGCAGTTTAGTTTAATATGAATTTTTAACAGGTATGAGCTGAAAGGCTTGTACCTGTTTTTGTTTGTGTTCCCTCTTTGCTTTAAAAAATCCTCCTACTCTTATAATGGGTCTAAAAACAACAAAAAGGGACATATCTTGCTAAAAAATTTTTAAAATTAACTTTTTCTTAATTTTTAAAAGAAATTTCGCAAGTCCATGTCCCTTTTTACTAAAAAATTGCCCATTATAAGAGTGAGATTCTTTTTTCCTTCTCCTTCTTTTATAAAATTTTCTTCCTCTTCCTTATTTTCTTGCCAGAATTAAGCAAAGCGTAGCTTTGCTACCCTATTCCTAGTATAGTATTTAATCTAAGTAATGCGTAAGCGTTACTAACCTTGTTCCTTGAAAAGTAAATATTAAAATTTTTATTAAAAGCATGTCCCCCTCTGTAAAATGTTTCACGTGAAACATTGGTAAAAGCCTTACCACAGAAGGAACAAATTATAAAAAGAGTTCACTGGGATTTCACAACTTAGCGAAAAAAATAGGGGTAATATTAAAAATTTATAGAAGTCATAAATTAGAGCTGCGTTAAGCTTTGAGTGGTAAATAGTTAGCAGTAATAGCCTTTGTATTGCGATTAGTTATACAAAATGCTATAATTTTCGTAGAAAGGAAGTGATTTTATGGCTGCAAAGACTGCTAACGTACTTGCTCGTGTTGAACCTGATGTAAAGGAGCAGGCAGAAGCCATTATGGCGCAGCTTGGTATTCCGGCTTCTGTGGTCATTAATATGCTATATAAACAAATTATTATGAGAAAGGCTATTCCGTTTCCCCTTATGGTTGTGGAAAGACCAAAGGCTCGTGATGAGATGAGCGATGAGGAATTCGCTAGAGAGATTAGCATTGGCTTGGAACAGGCTGAAAGAGGTGAAGGTGTCCCTGCTCGTGAGTTTTTTAAACAAATTAGACGGGAGTTAGTCTGAATGCACAAAACCTATGAGGTAATAGTAACACCGCACGCTCAAAGGAATTTACGTAATATTTTTTACTACATACATTATGAATTAAAGGCAGATATTGCAGCAAAAAATCTCTTGAATAGTTTGGAAAGTGCTATTGAAAGCTTGAGTTTATTTCCTGCAAGACATTCATTTATAGAGTTAGACCCTTTTAAACGTAAAGGCTTACGGAAGATTGTAGTAGGAAATTATCTTGTTTATTTTAAGATTTATGAAGAGCTAAGACTTGTGCGAGTTGTTGCGGTTGTGTACGCTAAGAGCAACCAAATAGAAAAACTAAATGGATTGAAGTAGTAAAAAGCTTCCCTTCAAGCGAGGGGAGGCTTTTGCTTTTCCTTAATTTGCTTAACAAAAACAAAAGTAGTATAATGTTTAGCATAATAAAATGGATAAGTGTCTAATTTTTCTAAATTAAGATAGTTTTGGTGTTTATAGTGAAAATTTTAGTTATATATGGTAATAATCCTTTTGGTAAGGCGTTGATGAAGCGTTTGACCAAGGAGGGCAATAAAATAATATGTGCTGATAAGCAGGTACTGGAACTGGACAAGAAAGTGGCTGCCTTTGGCTACAATCTGGATTACAGTAATAGTGTGGACGAGATTTTTAGAATACATAATCTGGAGGGCGTAGTCTATATTGGTGATACTCTAATTGACGGTGCTCTACCTTATGCCAATGGTGATTATTTAGAAAAGCTTTTAAGTCTGTGCGAAGAGTATAAGTTAAAGCAGTTCATGTATGTTACCCAAGTTGTACGAGAAGGCAATGAAAACTTTTTCTTGCGTAGCCGTGTAGATAAGTATTTGTGCCAAGAGTATGCTGCCAGAGGCAAAACTGCTGTTAAAGTTGTGGAATTTGATAATTTTTATTGTGCAGAGGTTAATTGCGGTATCGTTCTGCGGATGCTCAAAGGCATTGAGTTAGGCATAGAATGGGAAGATGATTCTGTAATAAATTTATTTTATTTAGATGATGCAGTTGACGCTACATGTAGAGTTTGGCAAGGATCCGGACAGGAAGATTATTATATGGTGCATAATCCGGAAGGTTATGTACAAGGTAAGGAGCTTTATGCCTGCTTGGAGGCTTTGTTGCAAGGTAGGGAGGCAATTCTCAAGAAATCCACTGCTGCTACCGAAGAGGATTTCCTTAGCGCTGTAAATTGGCAGCCAAAGTATAAATTGCGGGATGAGCTTCCTAAAATGGTTGAATGGTTTGCCAAAAGGAATAAAGTACAGGAGAAGGCAGAGCGCTTGCCATTAATGGTGAAGGTACGTCCCTATCTGGAAAATATTACTCTTTTTGGTATCGTTGTGTTTATAAGCCTTTATTTACAGGATGGTAGCAGTGTTAACCAATATACAGGAGTAGACTTTGCTTATCTATATATTATTATTATGGGGCTGTTGTACGGAAAAAGGCAGGCTGCTCCGTCTATTTTGCTATCTAGCGCATTACTAATTTATAAATATCTTACTCATGGTTCTGATTGGATTGGAATACTCTACCAAACCCAGCCCATGGTACATATGGCAACCTACCTGTTTTTAGGAACCATGGTGGGGTATATAACCGATAATAAAAAGAAAACCTTTGATGATTTAACCATGCAGTTTAGACATTTGCAGGGAAGGTTCGACTTTTTATATAAAAATTACCTTGATACTGTTGGGATTAAGGATGTCTTCTATCGTCAGATTCTGAATACCAGCGATAGCGTTGGTAAGATTTATAATGTTATCACTAAATTGGAAAGTGTACGTCGTGAAGAATTGTACTGCGCAGCCTGTGATGTTGTGGGCGAATTTTTAAATGTTGCAAACGTTGCTATCTATACGGTGGGACGTAGTCCTTACTATTTACGTTTGCGGGTGCGTCAGGGCGAGGGCTGTGCGGATTTACCCAAGTCTCTGAAAGTGGAGGCACATCCCTATCTGGCAAGGATGATGACCGAGCACAACGTGTTTCTAAATAGAAAGTTAGAAGCAGATGTTCCCGATATGGCGGCGCCCATCATTTATGACGATAAGGTGCTTGCAGTTATTCAGGTTTATGACATTGCTTTTGAAAGATATTCCTTGCAGAGTGAGATTATGCTCAAAGTTGTGTCGCTGCTTATAGCTTCTGCTATTCGTAAGGCTACACTTTATGAGGAAAGTCTTCGTGAGAAGATGTACCTTTCCGGAACGCGCATTATCAGTATGGATTATTTTACTTATCATACCAAGGAAGCACTGCGCCAGGATGAACTGGATTTGCGCAGCTTCCGTAAGGCGCAGCTTGTAAGCTTTAAAGGGATGGCTCTTGCTGCTGAGACTGCTCCACAGCTTTTAATGGAGCTTTCTGCTGTTTTGGATAAGATTATTCGCGAAGAAGACCTTGTAGGTATTAACAAGGCAGGTGCTTTGGAGGTACTGCTCTTTAATTTACCGGATGAGTTCAAAGGCTCTGTTGAAGGCAGGTTTATCAAGGAAGGTATTGAGATTAAATGGATTTCCTAGGCAATGATGTATTTCTTTTTTGTATCATACATTTACTGCTCATAATTACATATTTTCTTTTTCGGAAAACCTTTAATAAAGAGCATAAGCTTGTAGAACTGCTTATCGTAATCTTTCTTCCCATTACAGGTATATTATTAATGTTGTATTGCAGCTGGATAAGGACCAAGCTTCTCAAGGAGGGCCTTTCGGAAGAGAATCAGGAGCATATGCGTGTGCTGACTAATCTGGAGGAAAATACTGAAACCATCAGTGCGGAGGTTAAGTATAGCAATGATATTGTGCCTTTGAATGATGTGTTGTATCTGGAAAATGTTGGTGATAAACGTAAATTGCTCACTACTGCCATTAGGCAATCTGCTTTAAGCGACAGTACTATTTTAAAGCGTGCCATCCGGGATGAAGAGCGGGAGGTTTCTCACTATGCCGTAAGCATGGCTACCAATCAGGTTAGTAGCCTGGAAAAGCAGATGAATGCTTTTGCTAGTCAGTGGGAGTCAAGGCGTACTGACCTGCAGTATTTGCGCCAGTATGCAGAGACTATCAAGGCATATATAGAATTAGATATTTTTGACGAGTTTACAGCTAAAAAGCTGTTTAGTAAATACGAAAAGGTTTTACAGCTTATTTACACTTTGGAGCCTGAAAATGATTTTTATTTTGAGGAGCTGCTCAATTTAAAGTTTAGGCAGAAACAATATGCTGAATGTGAAAAATTATTAGTGTTGCATATCAAACGTTATCCTGAAAATGAGTTGGGGTACTTACTATTGCTCAAGACCTATGTCTTGCAGAAACGTCGTAATGAGGTAGATGCCTTGTTACAGAGTTTTCGTAAAAGCAGGATTCATTTTTCGGCAGAAGGGATGGCTTTGGTACGCTTTTGGGGAAATGGTGGTCAATAGATGCACTTTCGTGGCATAGGTATAATTTGCGGGCTTATCTTTTTGCTGGCAATATTCTTTCAACTGAATAGAACGGACTGGTTTGTAAAAGCCTTTAGCAGTAAAAACCTAATGTCCATCACTAGTGATGCTGATATTGATGTGCAGGAATTCTGGGGATTTGACGGCAGGGATGATATTTTATGTGTATATGACCCTACCAGTGTTTATTCCACCCTGAATAATATTGAGGTAGCCAGATATTTGCGTAAGATGAAAAAGAATGTAGTGAGTCAAAAATTTTATGAAGTACAGAATTTTGACGATTATGATGCAGTTCTTTTGATGATGGATAGCCTGGCTGATATTCCAGCAACGCAGCTGAGTTCTTTTTCCGGGTATGTTCATCGGGGGGAACTGTTGTTATTTGTGGTGGTGCGGAACAGGGTATGGACCTTATGGCACATGCAGGGGTGGTTAGCTCTGCAAAGCAGCTTGTTACGACTACGGGAATAGCGGTACATGGGGATGCTCTTTTCGGTGAGAATAATTTTAAGGTACAGGATAAGGACCTTACTAACTACGCCTTGGACTGCTATCTGACTGCTGATAGCAGGCGTTTGATTTCTTCCTACAATGGTATTCCGCTAGTATGGGAGCGCAATTATGGAAAGGGTAAGTTTATAGTCATCAATACTGATGGTTATGCCCGTAAAACAGGTAGAGGATTTTTGATTGCAGCTATATCGCGCATTCATGATGATTTTATCTATCCCATTATTTCCAGCAAGGTTATCTTTATTGACGATTTCCCTGCACCGGTACCTGATGGTACCCTGCCCAGTATTTATGAAGAATTCCAGATGAGTACTCGGGATTTTTTTCGTAATGTTTGGTGGCCTGACATGTTGGGCTTTGCCCGTAGATACGATTTGAAATATACGGGTTTCATTATTGAAACCTATAACGACCATGTACATGGAGACTTTGTTGCAGATACCGGTTATACCAGTAAGCAGTACCTTGTCTCCTATGGTAGGGAGCTTTTGAAAATGGGCGGTGAGCTTGGCTTGCATGGGTATAATCATCAACCTTTGGCTCCTGCAGGCTATAACCAAAAGGAATTAGATTATAATCCCTGGGAAAATACTGTCAAGATGGAACAGGCTTTAACAGAGCTGAAGCATTATGTTGCTGATGTATACCCGGATTATGTTTTAAGAGCCTATGTTCCTCCTTCTAATATTTTGAGTCCGGAAGGTAGGCGCACCATTAGAAAGGTGTTTCCTACGGTTAATATATTTTGTTCTTTGTATGATGGCACTTATGAGGAACGCTGCTACTATCAGGATTTTGACAGGCATGAGGATGATTCCTATGATGTTCCCCGTATTAGTGCGGGCTTTATTATACGGGACAATGTTTATTGGAAGAATATTTACATTGCCAATGCTTATGGCATTATCAGTCACTTTGTTCATCCTGATGAAATGTATTATACGGAAGAAGAAAATATTTCCTGGCTGTTGTTCCGCAAGGAGTTTGGCGAATATGCCAAGCGTCTCAAAGAGGATTTTCCCTGGCTTAGGGCTGCTACTACTTCGGAAGTAGCGCAACACATGGATACTTATTTTGATTTGGATTATAGAACCAGTTATTTGAAGAATGGTGACTTAAAAATTAAAGTACAAGGTCATAAGGGGAAGGAAGTCTTCTTCGTATTTAAGAGTAGTAAACAGATTAAACGTGTGGCAGACTGTAGTATTCGTAAATTGGGCGACGAAACTTATTTGTTGGTTACCAAAAGCAAACAATGTACTATTAGCTTTGAATAGAAGTAGGGATTTAGATGCGTATATGTCTTTTGTGCGAGGGTAGTTACCCCTATGTTGTCGGCGGCGTATCCTCTTGGGTGCAAATGCTGATGACTGGTATGCCTGAGCATGAGTTTGTCTTGTACTGTATAGGTGCAGAAGAAAAGGATAGAGGAAATTATAAATATAAATTGCCTGAGAATGTGGTAGGTGTGCATGAGGTTTTCTTGGATACTGTTCTGGATATGAATACCTCCCAAAGGGGGAATTTACATTTTACGGAAGAAGAAAAGGACGTGCTTGCCAATCTCCTTCTGAACAATACCGAGTTTGATTTGCAAAAGCTTATCAAGATTTTCCGTAGCAAGACTAACAAGGAAAATTTTTTGCAGATTTTTATGAGCTTTGATTTTTTTGACTGCATTGTTAAGGTGTACAGGGAAAAGTATAGCTATCTTGCTTTTACAGATTTTTTCTGGACAGTGCGTTCCATGCTTTTGCCCCTGTTTTATATCCTGCAGGAGGATTTACCAAAGGCAGATTTATACCATAGTGTGGCAACTGGCTACTGTGGTGTAGTAGGCTCCTTGGCGGCAGAGATTTATCATAAGCCCTACCTGATTACGGAGCATGGTATTTATTCCCGCGAACGTGAAGAAGAAATTATTAAAAGCGATTGGGTGATGGGTGATTTTAAAACTATCTGGATCGAATATTTTTATCAGCAAGCCTTTATTGCCTATAAGCACGCTCATAAGGTAGTAACATTGTTTGACGGTAACGCTAAGGTAGAAAAATCCTTGGGCTGCGATGAAAGGAAAATTTCCATAGTTCCCAATGGGGTGCGTCTGGAACGATTCTTACCCTTGGCAAGAGAGCAAAGCGATGACGATACCTTTGTGGTGGGCGCAGTTGTTCGTGTGGTACCCATTAAAGATATTCAAACTATGATTCGTGCTTTTGCTCTGGTCAAGAGCCGCTTGCCCAAGAGCAGGCTTATTATTATGGGTCCCTATGCGGAAGACCCTAAATATTATCAGGAATGTTTAGATTTAGTTGCCTCTTTAAAGTTAGAGGACGTGGAGTTCACTGGTAATGTAAACATTGTAGAATACATGGTGAAGCTGGATGTGCTGATACTTTCCAGCATTAGTGAAGGTCAGCCCCTTTCCATCTTGGAAGGTTTGGCTGCAGGAGTACCTTTTGTGGCTACAGATGTTGGCTGTTGCCGCGAGATACTCTATGGTTATTTGGAAGAGGATAAATATGGTGATGCGGGAATAGTTGTTCCCGTAATGGATTTTGAAAGTATGGCAGATGCTATTCTGAAAATGGCAAGCGATAAACCTTTACGCGAGGCTATGGGAAAAGCAGGTCGTGAGCGCGTAAAGAAATATTATGGCTACGATGATTTTATTAATAATTATCGTGCCATCTATAAGGAAATGCAGGAGCAATATTTGTAGGGTTTAGTATGGCTGGGATAGGTTTTGAATTAAGAAAGCTGTTTAAAGATAAAAGTGGTTTTGGTTATGCCAAGGCATATGCGTGGACAGGTATGGTTACTACCGGCCCTTTTATTGTTATGGTCTTTTTAGTTCTGAGCATTCAGTTGCTGTATGATTTCTTTGCGGTTAGCCCCTATGATAAGAGTCTGTACATAGAATCTGTAGTATATCCTTTTATCTTTTCTCATATTGTGGCTTCTGGCTTTACCATGCTGGCAACCCGCTATGTAGCAGATAAGCTTTTTGATAAAGAGCCTACTGCTGTTTTATCATCTTTATACGGAATAGTGGCTGTAACTCTGACCATTGGCGGGTTAATAGGTATTGCCTTCTTTCTCTGGTCATCCTTAGACTTTTTCCTGGAGCTGACTACCTACATTTTCTATATGGAAATGATGATAGTTTTGATTCTTAACACCTATGTTAGTGCTTTGCGCAATTACACTTACATTGTTGCTGCTTATGCTTATGGTATGGTAACGGCAGTTGTTGGTACTTGGCTGGTACTGTTGTGCGGCGTGGGAGAGAACGTTCTGCTGTGGACTATGGTTTTTATGGATGTGGGGATTTTCGTTATTGCAGCCCTGCTGTTTAGAAATGTTTATCTTTATTTTGGATATGAAAACTATCGGGATTTTGATTTTATAGAGTATTTTAGTACTAAAAAGGTTTTATTTCTGACCAATCTTTTATACACCGTAGGGCTGTATATACATAATATTATTATTTGGTGTGGCCCCATGGGCTTGTGCTTGGCTGATACTTATTATTATCAGCCTCAGTATGATACCTCCACCTTCTTCGCTTACATTTCCATCCTGCCGGCTATGATGCTCTTCATTGTAGCGACGGAGATTAACTTTTATGAAAAGTATCGTCGGTACTTAATGTTTATTACGGCAAAGGGAAATTACAAGGAGATATCTGACAGTCGTGAGGATATGGTTTCCACAATGTGGTCAGAAATCCGTAATATTTTTGACTTTCAGCTGGTATCTACCTTCTGCTTTATCGCCATGGGGAATATTGTTCTGCCCAAGGTTGGACTGGCCTTTTATGGCGTGGATATTTATAACCTGTTGGTATTGAGCGCTTTTTCCGTAGGAATTTTGCAGGCGGTTATGATAATGCTCTTATACCTGGAGGATAGGCAGGGAGCATTTAGGGCTTCTCTTTTGCTGTTTGTATGCGGTGTTGTTTTTAATATAGTTTGCATTTATCTGGGAGAAAGCACCTATGGCTTTGGTGCCTTTGCTGCTAGTTTTACCGCTATGCTTTATGCGCTGTATCGTTTGCACGTTTATACCAGTAAAATAGATTATTATATTTTCTGTTCGCAGCCTGTTCTGAATGTACCGGAGACAGGCTTCTTCGTGCGTCTGCATCATAAAATCTACAAGGAGGTCAAGCAGGATGAATAAAATTTTATTTAGCTTGGTTGCACTTTGCTTGTGGAGTACGGGCGCGGCTAATGTAGCCTTTTCGGAAAGCTCTATTAGTACCTTCCATCAGGTGCGCAATGAGGCAGAAGATTTGCGTAAAGAACATGTCAACAGGCAAAATTTCCTTTTGGAAGAACAATATCTTGGTGATGTGAAGCTGTATCAGGAAAACGCTAAGAGCTCTTTGGAAGAAAACAAATTAGAACATCAAAAGATTAAAGATAATCTACACAAGCTGGAAAGCTTTAGAGAAGCTAACAAGAAATGGTTTGAGCAACACGAAGTTTTGCTAAATGACTATGCAGATTATGTGGATGGAGCTAAGCACGATGGAGAAAAGGTAAATCTTCTTCAAGCTGCCATCGGTAAGCTGGAAACGAGCATTGCCGCTTTGGAATATGCCTATGAAAGTCTTAATAGCAAAATTAAGGATTTAGAGCGTAGTATTGGCATTGTTCACGACGAAGTCGTAGATCAGGCGAAGCTTATGGAAGTGGAGCAGGCAGTACTGGAGGCTTTGAATAAAGTCGGTTTTGATGAAAATAGATTGGAAGAAGCCGATGCCATCAAACAGAATATTATGAATGGTGGCGATGGCGACATACAAAGAATTGCCTATGACCCTGTGCTTGTAGATAAGGTACAAAGAGAGATAGAAGCAAATTACAGGGAGCTGACAGCTTGGGATGTACTTCTGCAGAAGGATTATAAGCTTGTGGAGAACCTGTATACTTTAATGGATGCTTTTGAGCAGCGCAGAGATATTGCTCAGGAGCTGTTGGAAACTCGTAAATGGCAAGAAGAGCTTTACGCTTACGATGTAGAGCTGCGTAAGGAAATTCAAGAACTTACTAAGGAACAAAAGAAAATTGAGCAAGTGCTGGAATACAAACAGTTTGGTAAATATGTTGGTATGGGCTTGGAGTTCTATTCTTGGGATAGCTCTGATGGTAGCAAGGGGCATCAGTTCGTTATGCCATTGGAATATTTTGAAAGCCATGGTTATAATGAGTACGGGTTTTCTACAGGTTTGGTGAATACGGTTAGCAAATATCCTGAGCGGGAAACCATGAATGGAATGCGTGCGTTGGAGTTGCATTACGGACGACGCAATCCCCATGATAGATATACGGTAAAATATAATTTTGATATGAGCATTCCCCTAGGGGAGTCTCGTACTGGAAAGAAAGCATTGAGTGATGACCTGGTTTCTGTAACCCGTTTAAGCGAGGGCTTTAACCTTGGCCCCAGCATTGATATTGAGCGTCGTGATGGCGAGGAAAATATTTGGCGGGCAGGTGTAGGCTATAACTTTAGAGGAAACTACCACTACAGTAAGGAGAACCCCGGTTTTACGGTTTCACCAGGTGATGTGCTGGACGGCTATTTGAACTGGACCCATGCTGAGGACGACCACCAGATGCGTTTTGGGGTGGAAGGTGTGTTCAATGGCAAGAGCAATGAAAATGGCTTGCGCTATCGTGAAGGCGAGGATAGATTATATAAGGCGATGTATAATAAATGTCTTAACGATAGGGCTGACGTAATGGCGTACTTTTGGGTACGAGACAGTGGCAGCAATACCTATTACAACGCTCCCTTTAGTGGAGGCAGTGGTTCTATGGTGCGTTATTATGGTTTGGAATACAAGTATAAGGTGGATGAACAGCGTGCCTGGTTTATCCGCAATAATAATATGTTGAGTACGGGTACTTATCACGACGTACTAACAGGTGAAACTATTAATGGACGCAAGAAGCATACCTTGGGTGTGGGCTATGAGATTAAGCTTGGCACCGATGAAACTCTCTCCCTAAGTGCAGATTATTTTTGGATGAAGGACAAGGATACTGAGAAAGATTATGATGGTGCAGAATTCATTGTGTTCTATAACCGCGCCATCTAGAGGTAGTTATGAAGATTTTTTCTTTAACCTTTCTGTTACTGTTGTTGAGCAGTACTTTAGGTTGGGCAACGGAAATTAGAGAGGCAGATTACTACAAATTAAAAATGATAGAGCTGGTTAAGGAAATAAAAAAGACTGCTGTGCTACAGCAGCCTAACTTTGAGTTGGTTCTTAACGGCGGTATCAATATTTATGTGGCAGATAGCTATGTGCAAAATGGTGAAACTATAGTGCGAGATTTCTTGTACAGTGTGGATGGAGTTTTACTGGAAGGTTTGAACTTTGGCTACGAGTTTAGGGACGATAAAAAAACTAATGAAAAAGTACGCAAGAATATTTTAGCAAAGCTGGCTCTGCCACGTCAGGCAGGCGTACCAATTTTGAATATTGATTATTGTGACGAACTGCGCAATCGTAGTATGGCTACCTTACTGGCCCGTAAGGATAATATTATTAACTTTTCCAGCGATAGGGGTTTGGAAAGTGTGCCTGCAACACTGCTCAGTAATAAAGAAGTTAGTTCGATACAGGATATCAGCAATTTTCTTGCAGTGTTCAATCCTCAAAGGTACAGTACTAAAATGCAATATTTGAAGGCCTTGCAAAAGAGTAACTATGATTTGCTCATCATTGATGCCTATTATCAGGGAGAGCTGCTTACAGCGGAGGATATTGCTAGTCTGAAGGTAAAGCCCAATGGCAAAAGACGCCTGGTTTATTCATACCTAAGTGTGGGCGAGGCAGAAGATTACCGTTATTATTGGCAGTCAGAATATAAGAAAAATCCTCCTCCTTGGCTAGCAGCTGCCAATGAAAAATGGAAGGGAAATTATAAGGTGCAGTATTGGCACGAGGAATGGAAGCATATTCTTTATGAAGGCGAAGCAAGCTATTTACAAAAGATTTTGAGTGCCGGTTTTGACGGAGCCTTTCTAGATGTAATTGATAGCTTCTATTATTTTGAAGCCTTATCAGCATAATCAGTTAAATAATGTAATGCAAACAAAAAACAGGCAGTTATAACTGCCTGTTTTTATGCTAATACGATATATTTATTTTGTAATAGCTCTAGATATTTGTTGAGAGGTACAGGACGGGAATAAAGATATCCCTGATGCATCTTTACCTTGTATTTTTCGACTAGGCTACGGATAAATTTATTTTCTACGCCTTCCAGACATACGTTGATTTTCAGCTTATGAGCACATTGAACGAAGGCATCTACAATATGTTCATCAACATTGTTATTGGGGAGATTCAGAATAAAGGATTGGTCGAGCTTGAGGCAATCTACAGGTAAATCCCGTAACAATGCTAAGCAGGAGGTACCCGTACCGAAATCATCCATGGCAACTTTGATGCCCAGGCTTTTGTAGAAGAGGACTTCTTCTCGCAGTAGCTGGATATCAAGATTACGACAGCTTTCTGTCAACTCTAGACATAGGTTATGAACAGGGAAACCTGTTTCGTTTAAAACTTCAATTAGAACATCCCTGAATCTTGCCTGAGAGATTTGTGTATAGGAAAGGTTGACATCAATGACGAGGTCAGGATTGTATTTTAGGAAGCTCTTACCTTCTGTAAGGGCTTCTCGTAAAATCCAGGTGCCCAGGTCAAAGAAGCAAGCATCTTCTTCGAGCAGAGGAATGAATTTCCCGGGAGGAACCTCGCCTACATTGCTATCCTTGTAGCGAAGCAAGGCTTCTGCCCCAATAATTCCGTTGTTGTCAGGATTGATAAGGGGCTGAAAGTTTAGATAAAAGCCTTCGCAATTATCTGCAATGCTTTGGCGCAAGGCGGTGAGCAGTACTAAGGCATCCTTATAGGTAGCCTGCATACTGGTGTCGTAAAAGACAAGCTCAGAATGATTTTTGTATTTGGAATCTGCATAAGCACGACTGAGATAGTTGTAAACAGATTGCTCAGAGAGGTTGAAGTCCGTAACCTGAATGGCACTGCCGGAAATGGTTAGAGGAATGGCAACGTCCTCATCCGTAGTAAAATGTTTGGCAAGTTCTTGAATACGTGTATAAAGCTCAGATGTTTCTGCATTGGTAGAGCATTTACTGATGATGGCAAATCTTGGCCCTTCCATACGGAATATAGTGCTAGATTCGTTCAACATGTTTCTGATTTTAGTAGCGAATTGGTTGAGAATAATATTGCCAAAGAAAAAGTTATAGGTAAAATTGATATCGCTAAAATTATTCAAGCCTATCAGCATAATATGCATAGGTTGTTTGGCACGCATGAGCTCCTTCTTTGTCTGGAGAAATTTATAATGGTTGTATAGACCTGTTACCGGGTCTACGAAATCTGCAATCCCGTGATTGATAAGGGTACCGGCAAACAAATCACTTTCTCCATTCTCGCCTTTAAGTATCACTCCGCGGCAGGTTACAAATACATAGTTACCATTTTTGTTGCGCACACGGTATTCTGCGTAATGTTTCTTTTTGATACCTGAGAATACTGCGTTAATATCTTGCTCGAATTTGCATAAATCATCAGGATGGATGCGTGGAGTCCAAATCTTGCCAAAACCACTCATATACTCGCCGGGTAAATCAAAATACTCTACTGCATTAGCAGACCAGCGGACTACATCAGTATCAAGATTATGTACAAATATATAACGACGAACCGAAGTTTCTGAGAAGGCTGTAAATATTCTGTTATCAAGTCCTGTGGTATCCAGTGTCATAAGTTTACCTACGCTTTTTAAATTATATTAGGATAATTTTAACATAAATGAATATCAAAAGTACACTGCTTAGGCAAATATTATTGCGATAAATTTATATTAGATATGATGGTCACCAAAAGGATATGTGACAAATAATCATAGATATGTGATAAATTTTAAACTTTGTGTTATAATGAAGGTGCTTCTGAAATTTTCAAGGGGTTTTGGAAGTTA
>JAFTMR010000005.1 GCA_017452325.1 Phascolarctobacterium sp.
AATCCTTCCGTTGCCAAAAAGATTGTAGAAAAATCCATCATCTCTGCCCGCGCTCGTATGGCAGCCCGTAAAGCAAGAGAGCTTACCCGCCGTAAGAATGCTTTGGAAGTGAGCAGCTTGCCCGGCAAATTGGCAGACTGCCAAAGTAAGGATGCAGCAGAAACTGAAATTTACTTAGTCGAAGGTGATTCCGCAGGCGGAAGTGCGAAGCAAGGACGTGACAGAAAGTTCCAGGCTATTCTCCCCCTACGTGGTAAAATCTTAAATGTAGAAAAAGCACGTCTTGATAAAATTTTAAGCAGTGAAGAAATCCGTAATATGATTACTGCCTTTGGTTGTGGTATTGGTGATGATTTTGATATTAACAAGGCACGTTACGGCAAGATTATTATCATGACCGATGCCGACGTCGACGGCGCTCACATTCGTACCCTGCTGTTGACTTTCTTCTACCGCTATATGCAGCCTTTGATTAGAGAAGGACATGTTTTTATTGCTCAGCCCCCTCTCTATCTGGTACGCAAAGGTCAAAAGCATCACTATGCTTACAGTGATGAAGAGCTGCAAAGCGTATTGGACATGGTTGGTCGCGATAGCAATCCCTATATCCAACGCTATAAAGGTCTTGGTGAAATGAACCCGGAGCAATTGTGGGAAACTACTATGAACCCGGAAGACCGTACTATTTTACAGGTACATTTGGAGGATGCAGCAGAAGCTGATAAAATTTTCTCTATTCTGATGGGTGACAAGGTTGAACCTCGCCGTCAATTTATTGAAGAAAATGCTCGCAAAGTACGTAATTTAGACTTGTAATCTGTGAGGTAAAATAAATGGCTAAAATTAGAAAAAATCTTTCTGATGAAGATATGTTGAAGGGTTTTAGCGAAGAGCTTTCCTTTGAAAATGGTATTTATTCCGAAGAAAAAACTGCCAAAAGCAAAATTAAGGTGAAAGCTGCTCCTGCTAAAAAGGAATTACTGCTTCCCGAAGATGCCCAAGAACGTTTAAACCGTTTCTTATTGGAAATTAGCATGGAATGGCTGAAAAATAAAAACGGTGACTGCACTTGGAAGGTTTTAAAAGAAGGCGGGCAGATTGTGATTAAGCCTGTGGCAAAAAATAAATAATGGCTACTAAGATTTTTGAATTACCTCAGTTAAAAGCTGAGGTAATTTTAACGCAAGAATATACTGATACGAATTTAGTAGTTGCCGGTGGCAGAGCGCCCCAAATTGCTTGGCTGAAAGAAGCTGCTTCTGGCAAAAAGGTTTACTGCGCTGATAAGGGTATTGAAGTTTGTATGGAAGCAGATATTATTCCTGAGGAGCTTTACGGTGACGGCGACAGTGCAGATGCCCAGTTTTATTGGCAGGCAAGCGCCTTAGGGACAAAGGTAAGAACCTTCCCCACTGCTAAGGACGATACTGATTTGCAATTGCTTTTAAAAAATTTACCGGCTGGTGATGTAATTTGCAGCGGTGTGTGGGGTGGTCGCTTTGACCATCTTTACAGTAATGTATTTTCCCTGCTTGCTGTAAAAGAAAAAACTAAGAGCCAAGTAATTTTGGCTGATGAAAAAGAAGTAATGCTTTTATTAACCGGGGATGAAGCTGTAAAGATTAGCCTAAAGAAAAATGTAAAGGCTTTATCCCTACTACCTTTAAGTGCAAGCACCAGGGTAACCTTGGAAAAGGTGCGTTGGCAATTACAGAATGCAGAGCTTAAATTACTGCATCCCTATGCCATCAGTAATATTCCCGAGGAGGAATTTACCTGTAGCTGTTTAGCTGGTAAGCTTGGCTTGTATTTATGTTTTGAGGAATGATTATTAGAGGGGATTATGATGGAACAGTTTGCTTGTGAATTGGATTTACTAACAATTATTTTTTTAGTAGTATCTGGCTTTATTGCTTCTTTTATTGATTCTACTGTTGGTGGTGGGGGGTTAATCTCTACTCCCGCCCTTTTAGGCTTGGGTTTACCTGTCCCCTACGCCTTGGGGACTAATAAGCTGGCAGCTTCAACCGGTGCGCTCACTAGTGTTATTTCTTTTTGGCGTGCAGGCAAAATCAATAAAAAGATGGCACTTAGCTTAATGCCCCTGTCTTTTATAGGCTCTGCCCTAGGTGCCTATGTAGTTTACTTGCTACCGGAAGCTTTAATGAAAAATATCATAGTTGTTTTACTGGTGGCAGTAGCTATTTATACATATCGTCGTAAGGATTGGGGCGATAATTCTACTGTTGGTAAATTAGGTGTTGGTGCTTTGCTTGCTGCTGCTGTAATGGCCTTTGGCATTGGTTTTTACGATGGCTTCTTTGGTCCCGGTACCGGCTCCTTCCTGATTTTTGGCTTTCTGTTCTTAGGTTTTGACTTTGTTACTGCAGCAGGCAATGCCAAGGCATTGAACTTTGCCAGCGGTATTGGAGCCTTGTTATCCTTTGCCATGAGCGGTACTGTACTTTATACCCATGGTGCTATTATGGCAGTGGGGATGATTGCAGGGGCAATCTTTGGTTCCCGTATGGCAATAAAAAAAGGAGCAAGCTATGTGCGCCCCTTGTACTTGCTTGTGACGACTGTACTCATTGGCAAGCAGGTTTATGAGATTCTTTTTAGATGAATCGTCATAAGCACTATCTACCTTTGTCGAAACTTCGCTTGCTTGCTCGACGTACCACCAGTACGCCATCGCGGCACAAGCTTGTTTCTTCGCGGTATATAGCACTTCTAACGATTCATTGACTTTGTAAAAAGATACAAAATATGGTATAATAAAGTGTTAAAAAATTAGTTTATTCGCAAGATAGATGTTTTGATAAGTATTAAAAAGTAGTGTTTTAGTGGAAGGTAAAGGGTGATAAAGTGGATTTAGAAAATACTACCGGTAAAATTTTACCAGTCTATATTGAAGATGAAATGCAAAAATCCTATATCGATTATGCAATGAGCGTTATCATTCAACGTGCCTTGCCTGATGTGCGTGATGGTCTAAAACCTGTACACCGTAGAATTTTATACGCAATGCAGGAAGCAGGCATGGCTTCTAACAAGCCTTATAAAAAATCCGCACGTATTGTCGGTGAAGTTTTAGGTAAGTATCATCCCCACGGTGATTCATCCGTTTATGAAGCCATTGTACGTTTGGCACAGGATTTCTCTACCCGTTACCTGATGGTTGATGGTCATGGTAACTTTGGTAGTGTGGATGGTGACGGGGCAGCTGCAATGCGTTATACGGAAGTGCGTATGGCAAAAATTGCAGAGATGATGCTGGAAGATATCGAAAAAGAAACTGTTGACTTTGTACCCAACTATGATGAATCCTTAAAAGAACCTAGCGTACTGCCTTCCAAGGTTCCTGCACTTTTGATTAACGGCAGTGCAGGTATCGCAGTAGGTATGGCCACTAATATTCCTCCTCATAATTTGACTGAGGTTGTTAATGGTTTGGTAATGCTTATTGAAAATCCTGATGCAGAAATTCCCCAGCTGATGACTGCTATTAAAGGGCCTGACTTCCCCACCGGTGCTTGTATTTTGGGTACTGATGGTATCCGCAGTGCTTATAATACCGGTCGTGGTGTAGTGAAAATTCGTGCCAAGGCTGAAATCGAGCCCATGCAAAAGGGTAAGCACCGCATTGTTGTAACTGAAATTCCTTACCAGGTAAATAAGGCACGCCTTATTGAAAACATTGCCCAGCTTGTTAAAGATGGTGTTGTGGAAGGCATTACCGATTTACGCGACGAATCTGACCGTCGTGGTATGCGTATTGTTGTAGAGTTAAAGGCTGATGTTGTTCCTGACGTTATCTTAAACCAGCTTTATAAGCATACCCAATTACAAAGCTCCTTTGGTATCATTATGCTGGCGTTGGTTAATGGTCAGCCCCGCATTTTGAACCTTAAACAAATTTTAGAATATTATCTTGCCCATCAAAAAGAAGTAATTACCAGACGTACCCGTTACGAATTGGGCAAGGCACAAGATCGCGCACATATCTTGGAAGGTTTGAAGATTGCTCTTGATAATCTTGATGCAGTAATCCACACCATTCGTAACAGCGCAACTGCTGATATTGCTAAAACTGCCTTGATGGAAAAATTCAGCCTGAGCCAACGTCAAGCCCAAGCCATCCTTGATATGCGCTTGCAACGTTTGACCGGCTTGGAACGCAAGAAGATTGATGATGAATACATTGATGTAATGGAAACCATCGATTGGTTGGAAAGCGTTTTGGCTGATGAAAGCAAGGTTATGAATATCATCAAAGAAGATTTGCTGGAAATGAAGAAGAAGTTTGGCGACGCACGCCGCACTGAAATTTCCATGGACACTTCTGAAATGGATATTGAGGATCTAATTGCAGAAGAAGATATTGTTGTTACCATTAGCCACCAAGGTTATATTAAACGTCAAACTTTGGATAACTTCCGCAACCAAAAACGTGGTGGCGTAGGCAAAACTGGTGGTAGCGGTAAAAAGGCTGATGACTGCGCAGAGCATTTATTCCTCTCTACCACTCACCATAATATTTTGTTCTTTACCAACAAGGGTAAGGTTTACCGTCAAAAAGGTTATGAAATTCCCGAAGCAGGACGTACTGCCAAAGGAACTGCCATCATTAACCTGCTCCCCATTGAGCAAGGAGAAAAAATTACCGCAGTTATTCCTGTTAAGGAATTTAAGGAAGACTACTTCATGTTCATGGCAACCAACAAGGGTACTGTTAAAAAGACTAATCTCTTAGATTTTGATAGCGCTCGCAAAACAGGCTTGATTGCCATTAACCTTGATGACAATGAGGATTTGATTGGTGTAGAAATGACTGATGGTAATAGCGAAATTGTTATTGCTACCAGAAATGGTATTGCCATCCGCTTTGACGAGCAGGATGTAAGACCTATGGGACGTACTGCTCATGGTGTACGTGGTATTGCTCTGAACTATGGTGACGAGGTTGTTGCCATGGATAGCGTTCCCAATGAGGAATGTGAAGTGCTGACAGCTACGGAGCTTGGCATGGGTAAACGTACTGCAGTAAGCGAATACCGCAAGCAAACCCGCGGTGGTAAGGGTGTAATCAATATGAAGATTACAGAAAAAACCGGCACCGTTGTAGGTATGCGCGTTATCAATCCTGAACAAGAGATTATGATGATTACTGCAGGTGGTATCATTATCCGTATTGATGTTGACCAAATTTCCCAATACAGCCGTAACACCCAGGGTGTGAAGCTGATGACCTTGAATGATGAGGACAAGGTGGTTTCCTTAGCTGCCATCCATCACGAGGAAGAAGAAAACGCGTGATAAGCATTGTCTAGCGTTGTTGTCACAAAATTGCTTGATGTACTGTTAATAAATCCCCGTTCAATTTTATGAGCGGGGATTTTTGCTATTTGGAGGCTTATTGGAATGCAGTAAGTTGGGTTACACGCGATTTGAATTTCCCCTCTCGTAATATAACTTTACGTTAGAAAGAAAAAGCGGAAGTAAATTTCCAAAAAAAAATTAAAAATAAACTTCCGCTTTTGGCGTCCAGATGTAAAGTTATAGGGTGAGTTTTCTTTTTTCCTCTTCTTGCTCTTCTTCTTTTGTTGGTTTTCTTCTTCTCGTTCTTCTCCTTTATTTCTTTTGCCATATTTTCCTATTACCTTTTGACAGTAGTAAATATTAACTATA
>JAFTMR010000029.1 GCA_017452325.1 Phascolarctobacterium sp.
AGCTGCAGGGAGTTCCACAATGCCTGCCTCTTCTAATTGACGCATGATACTGCAAATACGGGCATGAGCATATTGGATATAGTAAACGGGGTTCTCGTTGGATTTTTCAGTTGCCAAAGTCAAATCAAAATCCAATTGGCTATCGATGGAGCGCATTACAAAGAAGAAACGTGCTGCATCAGTGCCAACCTCTTCAATCAATTCGTTCAAGGTTACGCTTTGACCGGTACGCTTGGACATTTTTACCAGCTCGCCATTGCGGTACAGGCTTACCATTTGCAGAATAAGCACTTCCAATTGGTCAGGATGATAACCCAAAGCACCAACTGCCGCCTTCATACGAGCAATGTAGCCATGGTGGTCTGCGCCCCACAAATTGATTACTCTATCAAAACCGCGGGCATATTTATCACGATGGTAAGCGATATCTGCCGCAAAATAAGTGGGCACACCGTTATCGCGGATTACCACGCGGTCTTTGTCATCTCCATATTCAGTAGCTTTCAGCCACAGCGCGCCTTCTTGCTCATACAAGTAGCCACGCTCGGTCAAAAGGTCGCAAGCACTCTTGATGGCATTGGCATCATGGAGAGTTTGCTCACTGAACCATTCATCATAGGTTACATTGAAGGCTTCCAAATCTTCCTTCAAAGCAGCCAGCTTTTCTTTCAGAGCGATGGTACGGAACTCTTGCAAGCGTTCCTCCTCGCTCATATTAAGGAACTTATCACCATAAATACGCACGATGCGCTCAGCGGTTTCAATAATATCGTGACCATGGTAGCCGTTTTCCGGGAACTCAACGGTTTGACCAAGCTGTTCCAGGTAACGAGCGTTAACAGAAGCTGCCAGATTGTTGATTTGGTTGCCCGCATCGTTGATGTAGTATTCGCGGCTAACATTCATGCCGGTAGCCTTCATCAAATTAGCTAGGGCACTGCCCACTGCTGCGCCACGACCATGACCTACATGCAAAGGACCGGTGGGGTTGGCGCTAACATATTCTAATTGGATTTTTTCCTTGCAGTCGCTTACCAGATTACCATAGTTTTCGCCCTGAGCAATAATGCCTGCCAGCATATCGTACATCCAGTCCTGCTTCAGATAAAAGTTAATGAAGCCGGGACCTGCAATCTCCATCTTTTCTACATAAGCGCAGTCCAAATTGTTTACAACTGCTTGAGCAATCATGCGCGGGTTACATTTTAAAGCACGCGCAGACTGCATGGCAAAGTTAGTCGCAAAATCGCCAAACTCTTTTTGGGGAGGTACTTCCAACAATACCTCCGGCAACTCGCCACCTTTAACAGTGCCATCATCAATTGCCTTTTGAGCCGCCGCTTTAATAGCCACCGCCAAAATTTGTTTAATGTCCACCTTTAGTGTCCTCCTCTATTTCAATTAAAATCTTCATATCACCATAGGGTTGTCCGCCATGGGACAAGGTGTATTCTATCTCTAAATGCCATACACCCTTGTGGAAATAGGTATTAAGATACTTAGTAACCGTTTCCAAAGGTATTTTAATGTAGGGAGTTTGGTACAGGCTTTTATCCACCAGCCCCTTACAAAACTCCTGACGGTGATCCAAGGTACCATTACGCAGAATGATGATTCTTTCCTCATCCCACTTCAAGGTTGTTCTTGTACCTTCCAAGCCGGTAACTGCGCTTTCTTCATAAAAAACGTATTGCTTACCGTTCTTTTCCGCCATGCGCCCCAAGCAGAACTGCTCCGTAGGCTGCTCCTTACCCTTTTCATCTTTCACAGTACTAAGTATGCGTATCTTTACAGGTTTCATCACTTTCTCCGTAAACACGTCTAGAGCCTGCCCCGTCACTGTTTCAAAAAAGCTTTTTACATTGAAAGGGTGCAAGCTCTCGTAATATTTTTTGCTGCCATTTGCCGAGCAAAGGCAACATCCCTATATCCTACAACATTATATAACAGTCAAAAAAAGTCGTCAAGAAATCTGGTGTGTAAGTCACAGGGATATTTATGTATACTTTAATGTAAGTATAATTTCCCTTGTAATGTTTATACTTTTTTGTGTATAATATTATCATCTATCAATAATTGGAGGGATTCTTGTGAATATAGTTGAGGTTAGTGTATTTATAGCCTACTTAGCAGGCTTGCTAGGCGTAGGTCTATGGTACTTCATTAAAGATAAGGATGGTAGTGAAAAGGATTACTTCCTAGGCGGTCGTCAAATGGGACCATGGGTAACCGCTCTTTCCGCAGGCGCTTCCGACATGAGCGCTTGGGTTCTGATGGGCTTACCCACTTCCGTATACGCTCTTGGTCTTGGGCAGATGTGGATTGCCGTTGGTCTAGCATTGGGTTATACCATTAGCTGGATATGGCAAGCTCCCCGCCTGCGTACCTTCTCCATTGTGGCAAATGACTCCATTACCATTCCCGAATATTTAACTCATCGTTTCTTGTCTAAATCTCGTATGCTGCAAGTAGTTTGCGCTATCGTGTTCCTGGTGGCTTATACCATCTACTCCGCATCCAGTATCAAAGCTTGCGGCACCCTGTTCAACACTGTAAGCGGGCTCGACACTGACCTCGCAATGTACTTGGCAGCATCCATCATCATTGCCATTACCTTCTTAGGCGGCTTCAGCGCAGTTTGCTTTACTGACTTCTTGCAAGCCCTCTTAATCTTCGGCGCAATGCTCATTGCTCCCCTTTTCGCTTACGCATTTGTAGATGCCAGCAAGGCAGCTACCATCCCGACAGAGTTCTGGAACCCTGTTTCTAACTGGAAAGACATCGCTTCCGGTTTGGGCTGGGGCTTGGGCTACTTTGGTATGCCCCACATCATCGTTCGCTTCATGTCCTTGAACAAACAAAGCAACATGAAAAAATCTGCTACCATCGCAGTTACCTGGACTACTTCTGTAGTAGTATTTGCAGGCGTAATTGGTATTGTAGGCCGTATGTTCTTAGGCTTTGACGAAACCATCAACAACAACTCCCTGGTATTCATCACCATGGTTCGTACCATCTTCCCTGCACTTCTGTCCGGTCTCCTGCTTTCTGCAGTATTGGCTGCATCCCTCAGTACTGCTGACAGCCAGCTTTTGGCAGCAGCATCTTCCTTCGCCAGCGACGTTTACAGACCCATCATCCGTAAAAATAAAGTTTCCGATAACGAAATGCTGTGGGTTGGCCGCGCAGTTGTAATGGTTATCTCCGTTATCTCCGTATTCATTGCGGCAAGTCCCAACTCCGGCTCCATCATGAGCCTCGTTGCCAACGCTTGGGGCGTGTTCGGCGCAGCCTTTGGTCCTTCCATCATGCTCAGCTTGTTCTGGAAACGCTTTAACTACACCGGTGCGCTGGTTGGTATCATCGTAGGTGCAGTTGTTGACATTTACTGGTTCACTAACCTGGCTCACCTTGGTATTTACGAAATCATCCCCGGCTTCTTCGCAAGCTTGGCAGCAGCAGTGATTGCAACCCTGTGCAGCCCCGCTCCTTCCAAAGAAGTTGAAGAGCTTTTCGACAAAGCAGTTAACTACAAAGATTAATAAGTATATAAGCAAAAAAGCTGTTCTCAAAACTGAGAACAGCTTTTTTGCTGTTTAGGAGATGAGTAGAGTTATGATATGTGAAAAGCTCTTGCGAGCGTTTTCCGAAAGTTGGAAGCAGGTGCTTGCTGCTTCTTAAAGATTAGCAAGCCTCACTTGACTAATCTTTTGTTGACACATATATTCACCTTTACGTCTGTTGTTTTTAGAAGCTCTATAATAGGTACGCTCATGCTTTCCGCAATGCGCAGGTACACAGATAGGGGTATATCAGCAACGTCAATCCCGCGCTCTATTCGGGAAAGCTTGCCTACACCGATGTTGACGTTCCTTGCCAGTACAACCTGTGTTAACCCACGCAGCCTGCGGTGAAAGACTATGTTCGCACCTATGTCTTTATAAACGTTTTCGTTCATGCTGCCCCCTCATTCAATAAACAGCCTTACTTTACGTTCAGCGCCGCAATGACCTCTTGGGTCAAGTCCTTGCCGCCGGCAATCATCACCCCTGCGTTGACAACGCTGTCAATGTTGTTGGTCTTCGCCACACGCAGGATGGTGCGTCTAATCTTCTTGTTGATGGGCTCGTACTTCGCCTGTTCAAACTTAGCCATCTGGGCGTTCAGCTTGTTGGCAAGTTCAATCTTCTCTTGGTCGGTGGCGAGAGCCTTGGCTTCCGTATTGAACTGTTCCTGCAGGCGGGTCTTTTCCGCAACAACCTCTTGGGCAACAGTTTTGATACCGGGGTAGCTTGCCACCACTGCGTTCCAGTCCACATAGCCTACTTCCGCAGCGAGTGCACTTGCGCTAAAGCCAAGGGTCATGAGCAGGGAGCAGAGCAAGGTCATAAGTTTTTTCTTCATTATATATTCTCCTATCTTCTCCCCTGCTTATTCGATTTCTTTCCAAATCTTCGCCATAATGCCCGGGTATTCTGCTTCAAGGAACTTAACGGTTTCCGCAATGATGGCGTTGACCAGCGCAGGGTCAAAGTTGTCATCCTTGGAAGCCACGCATGCGTTAAGGAGCAGGTCGCCTTCCGCAGTGGTAACGAACTTGAAGATGCGGTAGTTGTTGTTCATCTCGTTGAGGAAGGGTGCAATCTTAGCAAAAGCTTCACCCTTCACGATGGCAGGAGCAAGCTGTACTTGCAGCAGGGTGTAAACACTCTTGTCAATCAGCACTGCGAAGGGCAGGGTTTGCCCCTTAACCTGCATCAGGCTGCGGAACACAGCGGTTTCGTTTTCGTCGTTGCGTTCTTCGATTTGGAAGCATTCGATTTTATTTTCTTCGAGGAAGTCTTTAAGTTTGGTAGTTTTTACGTTCACGTTTTCCATTGTGGTTCTCCTTATAAAACCCCCTTCAGTCGCCTACGGCGACAGCTTCCCCAAAGGGGACGCCTTAAGTGCTTTCGCAGTGTAGCTGTCCCCACCGGGGAAAGTGGCGCAACGAAGTTGCGACGAAAGGGGGTTAGTCTTATTTATCAGAAAGTTATTCTCAAGCCTGCGTCCAGACGCCATTTTTCGGTTACATCACCACCGAAGCTGCGTTCATAGGTTGCGTAAAGCAGGCTGTTATCGCTCAGCTTAGCAGTACCGCCAATTTGCATTTCGTACCAGGTATCGCCAAAGTCAATGCTGGTTCCCTTGGTTTCTTCCGCAGTGTAGCGGGTGTCGAAGCTGCCGCCAAATTCGTGCGCCAGTGCAAGCTTAGCATAGTAGCTTGCCTTATCCATTTGTTGACCAATGCCAAAACCGATGCGACCAACAATGCTGTTGAAGCTGTCTTGTTCAACGTCCATGGTTGCGGTCTTGCCGTAAGCAGCGAGCAAGTTACTGGTTGCAGTGTAGTCCTTGCCTTGAACGTGACCGATGGTCAGCTCAACGCTGGGGTCAAAGTAGAAGCCGTTGCCCTTTTCAATACGCTTGCCGTATTCCGCACTGATGGAAGTACCCCAAGTTTTGTAGTCGCCTTCCAGTTTATAGCCATCGTTGTTGAATACTTCGTATTCGTTCTTGAGTTGGCTGCCTTTAACGATCAAGCCAAGGTAACGGCCGTCGCCATAATCCTTGTTGCCGTAAACGCTAAGACTGGTAACAGTGGTATCGCCCTTGCCGCCAAGGTCGTAATGGCTGTCGCCTTCGTTGTGGCTCACTGCCACGCCTACGTTCCAACCATTGCCCACAGCCTTGTCATAGCCAACTTGGTATGCCTTGTAGCTGGTGGTGAAATTGGTCTTTTGAGCGTCCATTTCGTATTTACCGCCGTAGTATTTAGCCCAAACGCCGCTATCTTCCGTTGCCAGGCGCAGGTCGCCCATGCGTTGGAGAATGTCGTTGCTTTCGCTACGCCACATCATAACGGTGGAAGCCATTGCAGATTTAGCGCCTTTCATCATAGCGGTTTCGCTATCGCCGTAGATGTAACCACTGTCAGGATATCTTGCAGTGATACTTTCAACATCAAGCTCGCCAGTACCATTATTGGTAAAGTTAATGTTGCCAACCTTCAATGCACTTGCAGATGTTACGATACCTTCTGCAATTTGAGCCTCGCCAGAAAGCTTATCAGTATTAGTAAGTGCTTTACCATCTTCATCTTGAGCAATCATCTTGGCTGCCAAAGCTTGCAATACCTTAGTAACTTCTTCTTTATCGCTAGTGCCAATGCTGTTAGTTCTTACGTTAACGACGGAACCATCAGCAGCTTTGTTAATGGTAACATTACCACCTTGAATATTATTATCAGCATCGTGGTTGTAGATAAAGGTAGTTTCACCACTGTAATCTTTAACGGTCAAACCAACATCAGCATTTTCACTCATACGGATGTAACCAGATTGTTCACCCTCACCCGCACCTTGCAAGCTGGTAACAGTGGTTGCCGCAGTTGCAGTTTGGTTATCCCATTGCGCACCATTAGCAATAGTCATATTAAGAGCAGAATTATCATTAGCACCCTCTTCGTGATAACCTTGCCATACGCCACCATCGTTCAGTACAACAGACAAGTCCACACCGCCAAGGCTATTGCCGTTCCACTTAGCACCGTTAGAGATATTAACCTCGAAATCGTTAGCACCGCTGCCTTCGTATTGCAGGTCGTTGTTCCAGCTGGAACCAGCAGTTGCCAAGGTGATAGAGCGAGATTCTCCGCCAGCTGCGCTATCTGTACTATTAGCAACAGGCATAGCTCTCAGGCTTCTTAAACTCCAAACTGCAGCTTGTTCAACGGGTTGTTCTTGGTGCTTAACGCCAAACAAGATCTTACCGTCAATTACAACATCACGTTTCTTGCCGTCTTTGTTAATCTTGATAGCGCCACCTTCAGTAACTTTGATTGCTACCTTATCTTTATCCGCACCAAATTTACCGCCACCAAGTTCAACCTTGGAATCCTTACCAACGTTGATGGCAGTATTACCATTGGTCTTGGTGATATCTACTAAGCCGTCAATTTTAACGCTTGCACCTTCGGTTGCGTAGAGTACGCCTTCGCCCTTGACATTGTTCGCATTTGCTTCCAATGTAACTACGCCACCAAGTTCTGCGTTTTCAATAATAATGTTGGTATTAGCACCTTCCGCACGAATGGCAGTTGCAGTACCTTTTTCTGCATTGGTAACGATGTTGATATTACCAGCTTGTTTGATTTCTACCGTACCACCGTTGCTTGCAGAAATACCATCAGCCTTTGTGCCTTCGCCAGTAGTAGTACCGGAAACAGTAAGCTCCTTACCACCCATATCAATAACAACATTTGCATCACTAGAATTACTGGAAATTACTACATTGTCAGCTTCTGTTTCTGCAACTTCAATCTTGACAGAACCAACTGCTTCGCCGTTGTCGCCTTCCAAGCTGCCAAGGTCAAGGGTACCTTCTTCCGTTACATACTCTTTATAATTATCATCCTCTGTCAAGCTGCCACCAGTAATACCAGTGTTAAAGCCTACCTCTACTTCTTCCGGTTCTTCCGGCACAACAGGAGTTTCCGGAGTAACGGTGCCTTCACCATCACCGCCACCAGTAGTACCACCTTGGTTATTATCGCCAGTGTTATCGCCACCGCCTTGGGTGTTATCATCTCCACCACCAGTGGAACCGCCGTTCAGAACAAGGCTACCCTCTTTCAAGCTACCTTGACCGCTTGCACTACTAAATGCAATAGAGCCAACGTGCTTGCCAACACTTGCAGTGGTCAAGCCTTCCGCAATTTGCACATAACCTTTCAGGTTATTTTCACCTTGGATGTAGTTGGTGTAATACAGTTTTTCCGCAAGGTTATCCAGAGTTTCAGCAACTTGGCTATTAGTCAAAACATTGTAACCGTCAGTGCTCAAAGTAATCTTAGAGCCTTTTTCCGCATGTTCAATGGTGGTAGTACCACCCAAAACTTGGGTTACATTATTAACATCACGTCTATAAATTACAGTGGTATTACCGCTGTAATTGGTAATCTTCATATTACCGGTTTCTTGTTGCCCCTTTTCTTCAATACTGGTATTTTGATGGCTTACACCATTACTACTTTCACCATGGCTTGCGTCATTGTGACCAATAAAGGTTTTTTCACCAGTCATATCAATAAAGCCAGCGTTGCCAACAAAGTTATAAACCTTACTATCAGTGCCTTGGTCTTTGGTGATTGCGTTTTGCCACAGCGCGCCATCAGTCAAGGTCAGGTTCAAACCACCATTAACTTCGCCCATTGCGTCAGGCTCGCGTTCCGCAATGTTAAATCCGTACCAAGTAGTGCCATCACCTTCCATAGTAACGTTCATTTCGCCGTCACTAAAGCCTGTCCACTTCGCACCATCTTTCATATATAAGGTAACATTGCCTTCTTGACCTTGGGTTACGCCATAACCGCGGTTATCACCGTAGTTGCCTGTCCAGTAGCTACCCTCGCCATTCAAGCCAACGGTAATATAACCTAAAGTACCCATACCACCATTGGTTACAAAGTCACCTTTAATGGTAGTAGTTCGTTCGCCTGCACCGGTAATGTTGCCAGCTTCGTCTTTAGTTACGTTAACATTTACGATTGCTGCGTTATCAGAAACGAATTCGCCATAAGCGCGAATAGCAGCCCAAGCACCGTTTATAGCTTGAATGTTGCCACCACCAATTTCAATGGTAGATGCTACTGCACTCAACGCTTCGTTATTGCAATATTTCAAATCAGCAACTATATCTACTAAGCCCTCGATAATAACTTTAGAACGCAATCCTTCAACACCGTTCATAGTCTTAATGCCAGCACCAGCAGTTCCATAAGAAGTAATATTGTTAGAGCTGCCACCTGCTTTAGTTGTTATTTTAACGACACCACCATCACTATTTTTGATATGTACCAAACCACCACTATTGGCAAAGATGCCAGCTGTGGGACCTTGACCATTTTCAGTAATAGTAATATTACCAGGGCTATTGATTTCAACAACGCCACCATCTACAGCACTAATAGATGCACCGCTACCAGTAGTTCGAGAGTTATTAGTTATAGTAAGATTATTATCATTTAAGTTGATGATAGTCTTATAAACCTTATCACTTAAATCACCAGTTGCACTAATCGCAGTAGATATATCCTTGTGCCAAGCACCACCAGGAATAGCTATATTATTTATAGTAAATTTAACATCTGGTTTGGTAAAGTCATAAACATTATAACCATCTTTCCCATCAACTCTTTTAAGAATACCTATCTGACTATTAACAAATTGTTTGTCTTTATACACATCACCATAAATAGGTACTTTGATAGTATATTGGCTCATTGATGGAGTACCATAAAAGTTTTGTAAAGTAGCAGACGGCGGATTGTCAAAAATTTCTTTACCATAATAGTAGTCGCTATCTTCACTACCACCTTGGTCAGGTGTGGTGCTGCCATCATCAACCTTTAAAGACCCCAAACTACCTTTACCACTATTAGTATCAAACTGAATATTACCATTCAATGTACCGCTATCTTTGTCAAAAGCAACTTTATCTTCCAAAGTGCTATCAACATTGCCTACGCTGTCAATGATTTCTTTAGCCAGTAATTCTGTGGTAATAGAAGAAGCCGTTAAACCTTCGCCAATCTTAACCTGGGCAGACAGATTATTTTCTCCAGTAGTATAGCCCGTATAAGTAAGCATTCCTGCAAGGCTGTTCATTACGTCATCCACATTACCTACAGTAATTGCGTCAGAATAATTAGTTTGCAGTGTAAGTTTGCTATTATCAGCAGCATTTATAATAGTTACGGTACCACCTAAGAACGTTGTGGGATTGCTTTCGTCATAAGCATAAATTACAGTTGCGTTATTATGGAACTTATCAATTAAGATATCACCACTATCTTTTGTTTGGATAATTTTCGCATCTGCATAATTAGTTGATGTTCCACTACCAACACTTAAATCAGTGCCGCGGAAGTTTGTAAGATGACTTGTAACCCCTGTTTCACCATTAGTAGAAACGTTAGTCCAAGTTGCACCATCAACCATGTAAAGGTTTGCAGTACCGCCATTATTATCAACGATACCATTAAAATATGCCTCATTACCCTTGAACCTTGTATCGATAAGACCATTATCACCAACGTACCAATCACCATCAATCATTCCACCATACGGTACTGTATTGTGGGCATAATGTGTTGGTGTCGTATCTATATAATTGAAATTACCGTTCATCTCATTATCAAAATAAATATTGCCTTCATAGGCTGCCAAAGAGTAATATTTATGGTTACTATCACCACGAGGCACAAGTATTTGACTACCTTGATACGGATTATAAAGTGTATTATTATTCCCAATAATTGCACCTGTTTTAACCAATGCCCTAGCGGCATCTACAGTAATGCCATTACCACAAACATCCAAATAAACACTACCATTTACTTGCACATAAGTATGTTCACTAGCCCACTCTTTGTTACTTTGCTTGCCGTCTACTTCTACGAGGATACCAGAATTGTTATAACGCGCATCAGTATTTTCAGGATTGTTACCAATACCCCATTGCTTACCTTCTGTACCTTTAATTCTTAAATCACCATCAATTAAGATTTGACCATAATTTTGTGATGTTTCTGCACCACCACTTGCGGTAATCGCCACGCCATTGCCGCCATTGCCACCAAGCATAGAAATATTAAGCCCCTTGGTTTCCAAACGTACACGTTTATTATTTGGCTCACCAGCAACGGTCTCAATCCAAACTGCATTTGTTCGTTCCTTACTGTCATCAGCCAACTTAGTTACTATGTCTATAGGTTCTCCATTTTTATTATAACTAGAATGTCTGCTTACATTTACATAGCTATCAATTCCGTCTACATAAATACCAACAGGTCTATATTCATCATTGCCTTCTACTTGAATACGATTAATATATTTGTACAAAGTATACCCAGTTGTATCTTTATCACCATCTTTAATGTGAATGCCTGTTACAACTCGCTTACCATCAGGCCTAATGGCTTCGGTAGTATCAATTACGTTATCAGGTGTTGCATCAACAAATATATCGTTATCATACAGGGGGTCTTCATGATATTTTACATCTGGAAAAGCAGGAACAGTGGGGTCTTGCACAATGTCGTCGCCACCAGTTCCACCGCCAGTGCTACCACCAACGCTATTATCTTCGCCAGTAATTTCACCAGTTATGCTACCTTGACCGGTTGCTTTATCAAACTTAATATTGGTTTGCTTGGTAACACTGGATGCGGTCAAGCCTTCGCTCAAGCCAAGGGCAACTGCGGTAAGATTATTTTCACCAGTCTTGTAGCCAGTATAGTATAGCTTGTTGGCAATGGCTTCCAATACCTTTTCAACTTCCGCTGTGTCACTAGTCTTGATACCTGCGTTGTTGGAGCTAATCATAGAAACAATACTGCCAACCGCCGCACTGCCAATGGTTACGTCACCGCCAAGAATGTTGTTGTTACCTTTGTCATCTAAACCTTGGGCAGTATAGTTAATCTTTACTGCGCCTTTTAAGTTATCAATTTGCAAAAGGTCACTGTTAGCCTCTTGAATGATAACGCCGGCGTCATTAAGGCTTGCACCACCAGTAAGGGTAGTTACCCTGCTCTTTTCGCCATTGCCAACATCTTCGTTATCCTGTTCGTAACGAGTGTTGTTAGCTACGTTTGTCCAAGTCGCACCATTCTTTAAAGTAAGGTTTACGGTACCGCCATTATCAATAATGCCGTTAAGGTGGGACGCACCAGTTGCCAAGCCTAAGTTGATAGTTGCACCCTTAATTGCGAAGATGTCACCATTCAACTTAACATCATTATTGCCTGCACTCTTGTTCATATTGATGGTGCCATCGTAAGCGGCAAGTGCGTAGTAACCATAATCAGTACCGGTGGGTACGGTAATAGTTCCTCCTTTAGCAAGGGTAACAGTTGCGTTCTTGCCATTGACGGTTACGCCGTTACCGTACACGTCCATATCCACATTGCCTTTGACTTCAACGCTGCTGTTGTTCACGTCAACAAAAATACCTGCATTGTTAAAGCGGCTAAGTACGTTACTAGGATTGGCACCAATGCCCCACTGGTCGCTATATTGACCTTTAATATTTAAATCGCCTTTGATAGTGATATCGCCACCCAAGGCGGAATCCTTACTGTTTTCACCCCAACGGTCGGTCTTTTGGATTGCGACACCGTTACCGCCGTAGCCACCTTCCATAGTGATGTTGGTAGCCTTGGCATCAATGGTAATGCTTTCGCCGCCAACAATAGTGGGGTCAAGCCAAACAGCATTGGTCAAGGTGTTGCCACCGTCCATAGTTTTAGTAAGGATATTTACATTACCATTGGTAGCGTTAACTTTAAGACTGCCATCCTCACCAGTGTAAATGCCTACGGGAGAAGCAATGTTATTTTCTACTTGAATTTGTACGCCATTTTTAGCATTGACGGTGGAAGAAGTGCCTTCTGCATAAATGCCTGCAAGGACGTTGTTTTCCAAATTGCCTTCATCTGCAGTGGTAAGGTCAATTACAGGGTTGGCACCACTGATGTTAGCAATAATTTGATTTTTGATAGCAGTAATGTTGGTGCCATCTTCTTTTTTAAGAACTGCGTTGGCGTTTTGCTCTGCAAGAGTGCCTTCGGGAAGCTTCAATTTTACCAGGTTGCCTTCGGGAATAACGTCAGTTCCGATGATATCCCAAGTATAGAGCTCATTATACAAGGTGCTAGTCGCAAAATCGGAAGTCCCATAACTTATAGGAGTGGTGGCACCATCAGTGTAGATGTTCAACTTGTTGCCCACTTGTACCCACAGGCGCTTGGTATTGTATTCCGCATCCAAGCGACCAAACCAGCCAGGAGCGCCTTTTTGAGAATAAACTTCCTTCCAGTTTTGCGGATTGCTGGAAAGCAAGTTGCTTACAGTAGTTTGGTAAACGGTAACGTCAACATTATCGCCGCCAGTACCAATGTTATAGGTCATAACGTAGGCGGTACCGTTGGGCATAACCTTTAAGCTACGGAACTCACTCTTGGGAATGGTCTGCCCATCACGCACTTGCAAGAGGTTTTCCGGCAGGGTGATGGCGCTGCTTTTTTGCAGGTAGTTGTAATCAGGGTGGATAGTTGCCACGTTCAGGCTGGTTTCCGCATTAGAGTTGGCAGCACCGTAGTTTTGGTAGCCGCCGATGGCGGTGGTAAGGATGTAGTTGTTGTACACGTTCAGCGCTACGCTATCAGTGTTCTTACCCATAGTTGCGTAGCCATCGTATTTTAAACTACCATCCTTTTGGATAACGTACTTCATCAGATAGCTGTCGTTGTAAGGCTTGTAACCACCCTCCGGATTAACGTTGGCAATAACGTACAGGTTACCATCAACGATAACAACGCCTTCACCATGAAGCTGCGCCTTGCTGCTAAAAGTCTTGCCTGCATAGTCAATAAGGTCTTGTTTAAGGTTAACAGCCAAAGTAGGTAAATCTAAGATGTTTTTATCAGTACCATTATCATCTTGGACTACCTGTGCAATACCAACAGTACCCTCGTCATAGCTGGCAACGTAAACGTAATTGTTGTAGCGTACTACGTCATGGGCGTTAACTGCTTTACTAGTGTTGCCTGCTGCACGATTGTTCCAGTCTCCCTGTGCGTCGAAGGCATAGCTGTTCTGCAGGTTGGTAGTGCTGTAGTTATATTGACGGATATACAGGGAGCTTTTGCCTGTAACCGGGTCAATGGTGTTGTAAACCGCAGGATCGCGGTTCAAATCCGTAATGACGGATTTAACAACGGTAATATCATCAGAATTTATATAGGAGCCTTGCACCGCGCCCATGTGGCTGGTTGCGTAGTCAGATGCAGTTACCACACCAAGGTTGGCTGCTTCCGCACTGTGTCCCAAAACGAAGCCGCCCAGTACCGTAGCAAGGATGGCTGCTTTTTTAGTAGAGCTTATCTTCATCTTTTATCCTTCTTTCTTAGAAATCACATTTCAAGGTTGCGTAGTAGGTTCTACCCTGAATGGGGAACTCCGGATTGATGTAGTAACCATTGTAGTTAATCTTTTGTTCCGGCCCCTTATCAAAGACGTCGTTACAGCCAACGGTCAACTGCCATCTATCTTTAATTTTCCACTTCAAACCAGTGTTGAACACTAACAGCTCGTCCGTAGGCATACCACTCAGATAAGCTTCTTCGCCGCCGCGGCTGTCTTTATTCCTGTTGGTGTAGTACATATCGGTGTAGTGAGCTTCGGCAAAAATATCAAGATTACTTTCCGGACGATAAGTAAGGCGTACGTTGCCCTCCCACTCCGGCTGATAAGTTGCCCATACATCCGTCCAGCCAAATCCACCGGCAGCAGTACTATTCCTGCTTTCGGCATCCGTCTTGGTATAGGTCGCCTGCAGGTCTAAATCAAACTTGTTCCAGTTAAAGCTGGTCTGCAGCTCGATGCCCTTGGAGGTACCGCGGTTATCATTCATGTAGCACCAGTAGTCCTTGCCATAGCGTTGCAGTTGCAGCATATTTTCAGAATCACGCCAGAAGTAGGTCAAGGTTGTCTTATTGAAACCACCCAAGGCGTTGCCGTTCCACAGGGCGCTAATGTCAAACTGCTTGCCTTCTTCCGGATACGGGAAGGATGATTCACGTCCGTTAACGTTAGGAGCCGGTAGGATGCCTGCACCGTCACCGGCAATCTCGTACATATTGAGCAAGCGGTAGTAGGTACCACCGGTCATGCGCATGGTAAAATTACTATCGAATTCCTTTTTCAGCGCAACTTGCCAAGTCACTTTATCATCCGTCTGTTCATCCTTGGGATGAATCCAGCTAAAGGCAGTTTCCGCACCTTCTTGGAAGCGGTTACCGTTACTGTAACCAGTAATCTTGGAGCGATTATACCTTACTGCGGGTGTCAGGAACCAGGATGATTTATCGTCTAAAGTAATGGTATCTTGAATTTGTACGTTCAACAAATCCTGTTCATATTCATCACGAATCTGACCCATAATAGAGTTAACATTTTCACCAGTGAGAATCTCATCCATATTGGAACCATCTACATTCAGCTTTTCGTGAGAATAGTTCACCTGGAAGTCCAGCATATTGTTCTCACCCAGCTTATAGGTACCGTCAATCTGACCGTTGTACTTGTCTGATTTATACTCACTAAACCTGCGCAAAGGTATATTGGAAGCTTCAAAGTCCGTTATATCATTATCCATAATATGTTCAGCACGATATTCCTTGTCGGACTTGGTGTAGTCCAACATCCAACCCCATTCTAGTTTGCCCACGTTATTACGATTTTGGAGCATCAATTCTTTAGTATCTATCTTTTGACGACGACTATCGTAGAAATAGGTATCTTCAACGTCTACCATATAGGAAGGCAGTGCGTCTGCTGCGGAGCCGTTCCACAGGCTGTCCGGCAGATGGCGGTCAATTTTGTTCCAAGCAGCCTTCGCCATCCAGTTTTCGTTCTGCCATTTCAAAATGGTGTTGATGTTTTCGTAATCATTGTAGTCGCGCCAACGCTTAGCATTCTTGGCGTACTGCAGCTTGCGCTGATTTTCTTTAATGGTTTCTTTATGACTCTTGTTGATTTCGTTGCTTTCAATGTCAACATCAGCAAGCTTTTGGGCTACAAGGTAGTCGGTAACCTTGTTCATTACTTCTTGATTGATGTTACCTGCACTTTGCTCATCGCGAAATTTTTGCTCCCAATTTTCTCCATATAATTGAGAAGCTTCAGATTTCACCATATCAGTTATAGTAATATCGCTGGCGGTAATGGTACCTCTAATATCTGTTTCAAAACCACCTTCGCTTACATAAGCTTGCCAAGCTTCAGCACTCATATCAGCACCGCCGGCAGCTTCAAAATTTTCAGTACCATCTAAACCACCGGCATACTTGCTTATGCTGGTAGCGTAAAAATTTTTCAGCGCTGCTTGTGATTCAGCAATCTGGCTGTTCAGCAGGTTGATATTATTTTTAGCAGCGTAGTTCTCATAGGTAAAGTCACCATCACTGCTTTCGTAACTGGTGCCAAACATCAAGCTGCCACTTCCGAGTGGAGCAGTTACTTCTACAGCACCTTTTTTACCACCGTAACTACTGGTACCAAGTTCAACGCTAACATCTGCCTTATCGGGACGTTTGGTTACGATGTTGATTACACCACCAATAAAGGTACCTGCGAAACGGGCAGGAATATAACCACGATAAACTTCAATGCGTTCTACATTGGCAACGGGAATGGTGGAAAGGTCCACTGCGCTGTCGCCGCCAAGGTTACTAAGCACGCCGTCAATAAATACGCCAACCTGCGCCGCAGTGGAACCGCGGACGGTTACAGTGGTGTATTGACCCTTGCCGTTTACCTCGCGCACGTGTACGCCGGGCACTTTGCGCATAAGGTCAGGTAAGGTCTTTTGTTCGCCCTTGTAGTCATCCGGGCGGATTACGGTAACGCTACCGGGGGATAGCTTGCTTTCCCAGTCGGGGCGTGCCGCTTCTACGGTAATGCCTTCAAGGTCAAAAGCCATTTGCGCCTGTACTTCCTGGGCTTGGGTACTAGTAGCTCCAAACACGCAGCAGCCTAGGACAAAGGCGATTGCCAAGGTTAATTGCTTGTTGTTTTTTTGCTTTTCCATCAACAACATCTCCATTCATATATCAGTGAGAGTTTTCCAAGTGAGAGTTAAAATAAAAAAGAACCTGAATGTATCCGGTTACAGCCTGCTTAACATACGAACATCCATTTCTTCAAAGGGTTGTTCACAGTAGGTTAAGACTTCGTTGGCGAGTGACAGCAGGAGTTTTTTATCAACCGTTATGGTTTCCTCCTCTGAGTTTTGCCAAAGCTCCAGATAATATTCAAGTTCTTCATCGGTATAGTTCATTTTGCACACACCTCCCCCAAGACAGACTAAACCCTTGGATTGGTACGCCTTCCCATACGACGCAGGAGGAGTATGTGCAAATAACAGCGCCCTGACTTAGTTCATCACCACTTCATCCCGTGCGATAGGTTATGACGGAGCGGCTCCCATTACAGCTGCGGTACAGTGCCAGATTCTCACTAGGCTTTCCTGTTTAAACCTTGGGCTTACGCCCAAGTACCATTTGCAAAAATATTAATTTTTATTTTTGATAAAATTTTTAGTGAGCAAGAATTCTCTCTTATTCCGCTATCACTTTATTTTGAGAACACTTCTCATTAAGGCTATTATAGCACCTTTGCCCCCCCCCGCAAGACCCCTTACTGCGAAAAATATCTTTCTTTCGACCTTGTCTTGCGCCGCCTTTCGTAAGGGTATCGTACTTTCTCAGCCGCGGCAGAATTTTTTAGCAAAAATTTGCTTGGGAGAGACGAGGTCGAACTCGTTGGGCAGAACTAATATTTAAAGGCATAATAAAAGCCCCGCTCGGTTACGAGCGAGGCTTAGTGCTTTGTGGAGGGACAACAACCACTCTTTAATACGAAAGCAAGCACATTATATAAAATTATGTTTGTTTTTATGTTAATGTATGATATAATTTCCACAAGAGAGATTCTTGATTAGTCGGTTCCTCCTTTACAGGGGGTGATAGCAATGACTGTCTACGAAGCGTTGTCTTTAATGATTACCTTTGGTATTCTCGTTGCTACCATTATTCTTGGATGTAAGTAATTAGCTTATAAAAAAGAAAAAGACCGTTACGGTCGTAACAGCCTCTTCTCTGACTTAAAATCAAACCAAGGAGAGAGCTGACACGCCAATATCAGGAATCTCTCTGTTTTTATTATAACACATTAACAGCTTTTGACAAGCGTTGCATAACTCTAAATTACCTTACTGCTTCACCGTACAAAAAGCGGTCTACGATAATCTTAGCCATGGCATTGTAGCTCATGGTCTTTTCTAATCTGTGGATGTGGTGGAAGATGCCCATGGCAACGCCAAAGAATAAATGGCTGGCAGATACACGAGGATTCCCCTGTTTCAGCTCCTTGCTTTCCATACCCTCTACCACAATATTTTTGAGAATCTCAAACTCTGAAATAATCAGGCTGTGATAACGCAGGTAGCGCTCCTTGGCTTCATCAGTGAGTAAGTCCTCGCTATAACGGGATACAACCATGGGATTATCATTCTCGTCAAAGACTAATCTACAATAGCTGTCGTTAAGCATCTCAAAATAAATTATCTGCCACAAGGCGCTGTTCTTGTGGTAAAACTCCACCAGTTCTGTAAAATAGGCAATTAGCTTGCTTTCCAACACACTCTTGCCTTCAACAGCCTGTTGCAGGCTTTCCACAAAGGGTGCGTTCTTTTCTGAAACCAGCTTGTAAAAGAGCTGTTCCTTGTTGCCAAAATATTTATAAACGGTTCCCTTGCCCACATCTGCCAAAGCGATGATGGAATCAAGCGTTGCCTTCTCGTATCCGTATTTAGAAAAAATCTCTTCTGCCGCCAGCTTTATTCTTTCTGCTTTAGGCAGCTTAGCATTAATCTGCACGCCCTTACCTCCTGTAAAGCTACACATACACATCTAGCTTTATTATAACCAGTCTAAAGATAGATTACCAGTTTTAGTAAAAATTTTCTTCATAAAATCTTTTCCACATACTTTAATATGTTAACAATTTTTCATATAATATACATAAGGTGAAATGCTTAACGGGCAAATTTTAGGTTTTCTATGAGGAGGAGGACTATTATGAGTTTAAAAATTATCACCGAACGTTGTAAAGGCTGTGGCATTTGTGCTGCCTTTTGTCCTAAACAAGTTCTTGCTTTAAGCGAGATTGAAAAAATTGAAGCTGTACATGAAGAAAACTGCATTAAATGTGGTCAATGTGAAATGCGTTGCCCTGACTATGCTATTTTTGTAGAAAAATAAGCCAAAGGAGTGAACCAAATGTCCAGAATTTTACTGCTCCAAGGTAACCAAGCAGTTGTTGAAGGCGCTATTGCCGCAGGCGTTAAATTTTTCGGCGGCTATCCCATTACCCCTTCCACTGAGGTTGCTGAATCCCTAGCAGAAAGACTGCCTCTTGTTGGCGGTAAATTTATTCAAATGGAAGATGAGATTGCTTCCATGGGCGCAATCATCGGCGCGTCCTTAACCGGCAAAAAAGTTATGACCGCAACCAGCGGCCCTGGCTTTTCTTTAAAACAAGAATTGATTGGCTATGCCTGCATGGCAGAGGTTCCCATGGTAATTGTTAACGTACAACGTGTGGGCCCTTCCACCGGTCAACCCACCTCTCCGTCCCAAGGCGATATTATGCAAGCCCGTTGGGGTACCCATGGCGACCACTGGCTGATTGCCCTTACTCCGGCAAGCGTTCCTGAATGCTTTGACCTGACCCTGCGTGCTTATGCGCTTAGCGAAAAATATCGCGTTCCCGTTATCCTTTTGATGGACGAAGTTATCGGTCACATGCGCGAAAGAATTGAACTTCCTGATAACTATGATGAAATTCCCCAAGCAGAACGTAAACAACCTACTTGCCCGCCGGAAGAATTCAAAGCTTACGCAACTGATGAAAGCTTAGTGCCCGCAATGCCTGCTTTTGGTAGCGGTTATCGTTGGCATGTAACCGGTCTTGTGCATGATGAAACCGGCTTCCCCAAAGGTACCCCCGCTGCAACTAAGGAAGCTGCTGACCGTCAATACCACAAGCTGTACGATAATTTGGAAGACATCGTTCAAGTTGAAAACTATCGCATGGAAGATGCTGAATACGCTGTTGTAGCTTTCGGTGGCGGCGCTCGCACTGCTTATGAAGCTGTTGACCGCGCTCGCAAGGAAGGCTTGAAGGTTGGCTTGGTTCGCCCCATCACTATCTGGCCCTTCGCTGAAAAACAAATGAAGGAACTGGCTGATAAGGTTAAAGGCATTATGGTTCACGAGCTGAACTGCGGTCAATACGTTTTAGAAGTTGAACGTGCGGTAGCAGGCAAGATGCCTGTAACCAGCTATGCTAAATACGACAATGAACCGGCAACTCCTGCGCAGCTGCTGGCAGAAATTAAGAAAGCCATGGCACTGTAAGAGAGGAGAGAAGAACTATGAGTATGGAAAACTTGATTAATAAATATTTCCGTCCCGGCCGTCTGCCTCACATCTGGTGTCCGGGCTGTGGCAACGGCGTTGTTACCGGAACCATCGTAAAAGCAATTGATAAGCTGGGTTTGGAGAAAGACAATGTTGCTGTTATCTCCGGCATTGGCTGCAGCAGTCGTGCTTCCGGTTATTTGGATTTTAACACTGTTCACTCTGCTCATGGCAGAGCGCTCCCCGTAGCAACCGGTGTAAAATTGGCTGACCCGTCCTTGAAGGTAATTGTTGTTACCGGCGACGGCGACGCTACTGCTATTGGCGGTAACCATTTGATTCACGCTGCCCGCCGCAATATTGATATGACTGTTATCCTTTATAATAACAGCATCTATGGTATGACCGGTGGTCAATATTCCCCCATGACCCCCCAAGGCAGCAAGGCTACTACCGCCCCCTACGCTACCATTGAACCTTCCTTTGATATTACCGAACTGGTTAAAGCAGCAGGCGCTACCTTCGTTGCTCGCGGTACTACCTTCCACGCACAAATCCTTGCTGATTTGATTGCTAAAGGTATTGAGCATAAGGGCTTTAGTCTTATCGAAGCAGTATCCGGCTGCCCCATCTCCTTCGGTCGTCAAAACAAGATTGGCGGCCCTGCTGATATGATGAAGTGGCAAAGAGACCACGCAGTAATGCTGGCTGCCTGGAATAAAATGACTGATGAACAACGCGCAGGCAAATTCCCCATTGGCGTATTGTATGAAAACAATGACCGTAAGGAATACACCGAAGCTTATGACGAACTTATCGCTCGTGCACAGGGAGGTAATAAATAATGAAACAAGAATTACGTTTATCCGGCACTGGCGGTCAAGGCTTGATTCTTGCCGGCATCATCCTAGCAGAAGCTGCACTCTTAGATGGCAAGCTTGCCATTCAATCCCAATCCTATGGTCCAGAAGCACGCGGCGGCTCCTCCAAATCCGAAGTAATGATTAGCGACGAAGCCATCCACTTCCCCAAGGTAACTGAACCTAATCTGCTCCTTGCCATGAGCCAAGAAGCTGCTAACAAATACAGCGCTGATCTTTCTCCGGAAAGCATCCTTGTTACTGACAGCCTTTTCGTAAGCAAATTACCTGCTCACAGCGGCAAGGTTTATGAGCTGCCCATTACCCATTCTGCTAAAGAAGTTTTGGGCAAGGCGCTGTTTGCTAACATCATTGCACTGGGCGCATTGGTTAAGATTACCAATATCGTTTCCGAAGAATCCTTGGTTAAAGCTGTACTGAACCGCGTTCCCAAGGGAACTGAGGACATCAATAAAAAAGCTTTGCAAATTGGTATGGACTTAGTAAAATTATAATAAGCGCAGTCTAACTTTGTTGGAACTACAATTGCTTGCTCGACGTACCTCAAGTACGCCTTCGCGGCACAATTTTGTTCCGCCTCGTTATCCAGCACTTCTTAAAATTTTACTTGTTATTACTTAACGAAAAAGGCTCCGCAACTTTGCGGAGCCTTTTATTTTATGCTTCTTGTTCTTCTACTTTCGCAAGCTCTTCTTCGTCACCATTCAAAATTGACATAAACTCTTCGCCGGTGATGGTCTCTTTCTCTAAGAGGTAGGCAGCCAGTTCGTCCAGCTTCTCCCTGTTCTCACTCAAGATTACCCTTGCCTTAGCGTGGGCATCCTTGATGATTTCTAAAACCTTGGCATCAATCTTGCCTGCGGTTTCTGCACTGCATTGGAGGGAAGCATCACCGCCAAGATACATATTGTGGACAACTTCCGTTGCCATCATGTCGAACTCTTCCGTCATACCAAGACGTGTTACCATTGCCCGGGCAATACGGGTTGCCTGCTCAATATCGTTAGCAGCGCCGGAGGTAATGCTACCAAAAACAATTTCTTCGGCACTACGGCCACCAGTGATGGTAACAATCTTGTTGAAAAGCTCTTCCTTCTTCATCAGTACGGAATCATTTTCGCTAATCTGCATGGTATAACCCAAGGCACCATTGGTACGAGGAATAATGGTAATCTTATGGACGGGCGCAGAATGCTTTTGCATTGCTGCAACCAGGGCATGACCAATTTCGTGATAAGCGATAACCTTCTTTTCTTCCGGAGAGATTACCGCTCCCTTACGTTGGTAGCCTGCAATAACAACTTCAATGGATTCTTCCAAGTCGGATTGCTCCACAACCTTACGCTGCATCTTTACCGCACGCAGGGCAGCTTCGTTAACAATATTGGCAAGCTCCGCACCGGAGGCACCGGCAGTTGCCCTTGCCAGTTCGCGGAAATCAACATCATCTGCAATCTTAATATTTTTAGCGTGTACCTTGAGGATTGCCTCACGACCTTGTAAGTCGGGAAGCTCTACCGGAATGCGTCTGTCGAAACGTCCGGGGCGGAGCAGGGCTTTATCCAGGGTTTCCGGACGGTTGGTCGCCGCCAAGATTACAACGCCCTTGCTACCGTCAAAGCCATCCATCTCGGACAACAGCTGGTTCAAGGTTTGCTCACGCTCGTCATTGCCACCAAACTGTCCGCTATCGCGACGCTTGCCGATGGCGTCAATTTCGTCGATGAAAACGATGCAGGGAGCTTTCTCTTCCGCTTGCTTAAACAAATCGCGAACACGAGCAGCACCCATGCCTACGAACATTTCAATAAATTCACTACCGCTAATGGAGAAGAAGGGAACCTTGGCTTCGCCGGCAACAGCCTTTGCCAACAAGGTTTTACCAGTTCCCGGAGGGCCTACCAACAGCGCACCCTTGGGCATATTAGCGCCAATCTCTTTATACTTAGCAGGATTATGGAGAAAATCTACCATTTCCATAAGCGCTTCCTTGGCTTCGTCCTGCCCCGCTACGTCAGCAAAGCTTTTGCCGGTTTGCGCCTCAACGTACACTTTAGCATTGCTTTTGCCAAAGGTCATAGCATTGCCGCCCATGCGGTTACCCATATAACGCATAAAGAGCTGTCCCAAACCAAAGAAGAGTAAAATTGGGAACACCCAATTTTTAAAGAAGCTTACAATGAAGCTGTCTTCCTTGGGAACAACTTGGCTAAACTCTACCTTACTCTTCATCAGGCGGTCAACCAGCTGAGGGTCATCCACGCGACCGGTAACATAAATTTGTTCCTGCTCGCCACCCTTGCCTAAGGCAGCAATACGCTTGTCAGTGATTTCTACCTTAGAAAATTTATCTTCGTCCACCATTTGGATGAATGTGCCGTAAGGAAGCTCGTGTACCTTGGGGCTAAAGAAGGTAGGGATTACATAGGTGTTGATGACCATTAGAATCAACATCGTCATAAGATAGTAATATAGCATTGATTTTTTAGGTTTATTTTCCATTCCCATACTGTCATCTCCTTGCATAAATTCTAGTTTATATGTATATAATAACCTTTCTCCAAGAAGTTCACAAACGAAAATATTGTGAACTTCTTGTCTGCTCTAGTTTAAGAAAATTATTTGCTTACTGCAACATGAAAAACCTAACGCTCCTTTTAGATGAAAACAATTTAATATCTACTCCAACAAAATGTTTCACGTGAAACATTGGCAGATTATGTTATAATATAGAAGTTATTATCTTGAAAAGGAAGATTGTATGAATCCGCAAAGTATTTTTGAATATGTAAAGAATAATATAGATGAAGAAGGTCGTTTTATTGGCGAGGTTTTGCCAGACGACCCCATGCCCACTGTTCCCAGACCCCTTGGCGCCGAAGACGCTTACTACTACACAACGGAAGTTCCTCCTGATACGGAAGGAGCGGAGCAGGCAGCAAAGCTTTTAAAACAGCACATCGCCATCCCCTGCTTGGAAAGCAAGCGTCGCCTGTACGACCACCTGTGCAAAATTGTAGTAGCAGGTATCTGCGATCCCTTCTTAGAAAAATTTACTGCTGATGATTTAGCCCCAGAGTCTATGGAGCTGGCAGAAGAATATTTTTACAACTGCCCCCACCGCGAACCCATTAAGTTCAGCTTGCTCATCTTTGGCTTGTACGGAATGGAGAACATTAAAGAAAAGCATCCTGACTTGTGGCAGGATTTACTTACCCTCGCACGCTGCGAAGAATTTACCTTCTTCTTCCTGTACGCCTGCCGCATTACTAATTACGCTCCTCAAGAAGAGGTTTGGCAGCTGCTTCACTGCACCAATAGCTGGGGCAAGGTGTACGCCATCAATTCCGCAGAGTTCAATACTCCCGGCAAGCAGCAATGGCTTGTCGAAAACGGATACGATCTTACCATTGAGTACCCGCCCCTATCCGTAAAGATGATTACGGAAGGCAAGCTGGCGGAAGTTTTGCAGGCTGATAACATTGACTACCCCACCTACAAAGGGGCAGCCGCAATTTTAAACAACTTCCTGCTCTTGCTCAACAATTTCGCTCCCGCTGTGATAGAGCAAAACTTTAACACCACTTCCATCAATCTGGAACAGCTTTTAAATGACTTTCTGCGTCACGCCAAGATGTACGCAACCAAGCCGGAAGAGATTTTGGATATCGTTGCCCTATGTATAGGCTTGAACACTTTGGTTGATACACAAAACTGGTACAAGCTTTCTGCGAACCAATGTCATACCATCATTGCAGCTTGCGATAAGATTATCTACCAAAGAGATTGGCAGGAAGAAATTGACGCCACCCTCATTACGGAAGAGGGAGTGAACTATCCCCTGTGTGATTTCGCTTACGAGCTAGATATTGATATTTGGCCACGCCTTTTCTCCTACTTTAGCGAGCATCCTACAGAAATACAGCTGCTTCCCTATCTGCTTGCCTTTACTGGCGATGACCGTTCCAGACAGGTTCTGGATGTTGTTGAAAAAAATATCTACCAATATTTAATAGATCAGAACGCGCTTCTGGTACCCTTGCGTTTTTTGCGCAACCATCCGGGCGAAGGAATAGGTATTATTATTGCAGCACTTACTTCTCTCTACGACTGGCCTCGTGGCATTGCTTGTATGATTCTTGACGAATGGGGTCCGGAGCATTTGACTCCAGCACTTCGTCACGCACTGCACACTGCCCAAGGTTTAAGTAATCATCCCGTTGTCAACACCCGTATCGAATGCTTACTGACCGGTAAAAAATATAAGGTCGAAGACGTAGTGGAATAAAATAGTCCTACCAATAGCGAAGCTCTCCGCAAAAAGCGGAGAGCTTTTTTATTATCTCCTAACCATTAAACCAGTTATAAGTACCAGAAGGCACGAAGCAGTGAAATTCGTAAAGCGATGGCGTACTTGAGGTACGTAGAGCAAGCGAATGAGCTGCGACAAAGCAGAACGGTACTTATAGCTGGTTTTACTTATGTAGGTAGCGGGCAAGATATACAAAGGGCGTATCCAACAAGCTCGTAATAAAAAAGATAATGTAGCTAAAGAGTACGATATCCAGCAAGGTAGAACCATCATATACTCCGTAAAAGGCACCCAAGGTGAAAAGAATAGTATTTAAGAGCTGGGATATCATAGTAGAACCATTATTACGTACCCATAAATATTTTCTGCTACTCCCAAATCTTTTGCTGGTAAAGGACCACCACCAGTGATAAAGCCATACATCTATTTTTTGTACAACGGCGTAAACCAAAAGCCCCATAATCATAATGCGGGGAGTGTTACTAAAGACGGCAACTATGTTCGGGAACACAACGTCCTCCGCCGCAGGAGTGTAGCACAACCAAAACTGGGACAGCACTACAAAGCTTACGGAAGTCATAATACCAATATTAACTGCGGTATTCGCCTGCTTCTTGCCATACAGCTCACTCAAAATATCTGTCACCAAAAAGGTAGAAGCAAATAAAATATTCCCCAAGGTCTGCTGCATCCCAAAAGCATCCACCAAAATCATAACCTCTATATTAGCGGCAACAGTAGCAAGCACCGTCCAGCAGTACAGTCCCTTCTCCTTCAAGAAGTAGTACCACAGGATAACACTGCCATAAACAAATATTAAGTTTAAAATCAACAGAATTTCATTGCTCATTAAACACCTACTCCAAAATCCGTATTGTTTAACAAAATATCTATCCTCTCGTCATCTTTATATAGGGGATAAATTTCTTCCAGGAAAATTTTTATAACCTGAGGGTCAGGCAAAATTGATTTTGTGTTAGGAACCATGATGTTCACGCACACACGCACAAAATATTTTAAACCAAGCTCAATGTCTTTCAACATACTTTCCCTATTTTGTCCGGGAAGTCCTTGTAATAAACAAACCTGATCAAAATATTGGGCAATGTCTTCTGCCGTAGCCATACCCATCCCTTTATCAAGATAGCTTTCTCGAAACAGACTATCAAAAGTTTCTACACCAATCTTCATTTGCACCCTTACTCCTATTTCTGCAAAGCGTTCTCGCCAAGCAGCAATTAGTTCCCTGTGCATCCAATGGCTCTCAAAATAGATGGTATGAATCTTTTTGGTCTGACATATTTCTAAAAGCATTGCTACAGTCCCTGCATCCAAATCACAGAAGCTACCGGAATTTATTACTTCCAATCTTTCAAATTCCCCGGTAACTTGGGCAAGCACCTTACTATTCAGCTCAAAATTTGCTTTTTCGTCTAGAGAAAAGTCAGTGTGATAATCGCAGAAGCGACAGCGTCGCCATTTACAGCCATTACCACGCAACAATACAATCTCACGCGGGTTCTTCTCTATTAACTTGGAATATCTAAATTCAAATGGAACCTGAGCCATTTCCACATCTCCTAATAATTGTAAGAAGTACTTATGACCAGTTTAAAATAAAAAAGGACGCACTACGGCGTCTCTAATAGACTGAAATATTTTCAGCAAGGCTCCGTAGTTTTGTTTATAGACAGGATGGTTACGAACTGTCTGTTATTAAATTGCAATGCTATTATAACTGCAAAACTAGAAGTGTGCAAGAAAAAATTACACCCGCACTTTCGTGCGGGCGTTTCTCTTTCTTGGAGCTACTAACAGGGTTCGAACCTGCGACCCTCTCATTACGAATGAGATGCTCTACCAGCTGAGCTATAGTAGCAATCAAATATTATTCAGCCAAAGCCTTTTTGCTTTTACGACCTCTTGCCTTTTTTACGCTGTTAATACCAGATTTTTTGATTACCTTCGCTAATTCTGCAATAATATGCAGTTCATCAACACTGCAATCTTGCAACAGCTCAGACAATTCGTTATGGAAGATTCTTTCGCTGCGATGAATATTATCGCACAGCAATTCATCCACAGAAACATCCAGTACATTAGCTAAATGGATGATAGTCGGCAAACCTAACTTAGTGTTGCCAGTTTCAATGTTGCTAATGTGAGGAGTAGATAAACCAGTAACCTTTGCAATGTTACCTTGAGTTACACCTTTACGCACACGAGCAGCCTTAATTCTCACACCAATAGCTTTATAATCTATATCCATTTTCAATAAAACCCTCTCCTTTAAATCTATATATCATAATGTCTTCATAGTGCTTCCCGCACCGTCAACATAACATATTATAGACCAAAAGAAACTTTATGGCAAGGAAAAAACCGCGTATTTAAGCCATTTTTCGGCATTTTTAAACTTTTTTTAGCAGGGGAACAGTCAGGCTTCCTTGGGGCATTAACACTACTTTATAGTCAGTTCCAACTTGTGCTTCTGCTAATTTAATTGCCTCATCAACACTATCAACTGCTTCAAAAAGTAAATCTTTAGCAATCTTTTTATCCAGTGCAGATACAAGAATAAATTTTGCTTTCTTCATCAAACGGGTGATAGCAAAAGCCTTGTGAGCACCAATAACAAAGTTCTTTTCCAATTGAGCTTTGATTGCATCAGGAGACGGATTTTCTTGCAGAGCTTTTTCCAAAGCGGCACTGCCACTACCCTCTTCACATTCACCGATGATGATTACAACGCCACCTTCTTTAACTGCGCACCAAGCGTTGTCCATGGTTTTTTGCAATTGGTATACATTGATATCCTTCGGATAACCACCGCAGGAAGCAATAACTACATCTGCCGGCTCGTCAATTTCTACGCCGTAAACCTTGTCTACAAATTTGCAGGCTTCAAGGTGAGCAGTATCCCAGTCACCAGCAAAGATTTTTACAAATTCCTTCTTCGCATCCAAAATTGCGTTGAACAGGAAAAGCTTATGTTCTTTCGCAAAAAGGCGCACACCTTCCATTTGGTCATCGTAAACAGGGTTGCCATGTAATTTACCCAGCTGGGAATTAGGACTCATCATCAGGCTGTGGTTCCTGCGCACAGTTTCCATTGCAGATACGCCGGGCAAAATTGCCTTGCGACCGCCGCCAAAGCCAGCAAAGAAGTGATGCACAATGGTACCGGTCATAATAACAAGGTCCACATCACAGATTAATTTATTAATCCATACAGGAGTACCAAAGGAGGTTTCACCAAAATATTCAAAGTCATCTGCCGCGTTGCAGTCGCTATTGTACATGGGTAAACGTTTGGCAACATCTTCACCAACAGCTTCCACCATTTCTTCATCAGTCATTTTGCGGTGAGTCCCCAGAGCAAATACGATACGCATATCCTCATCTTTAATACCAAGCTTGTTCATTTCATTGACAAGTACAGGCATAAAGTCAAAGCTATTAGCAACACGAGTGGGGTCGTTACAAATGAAGGCTACCTTTTGTCCGGGTTTTACTAATTCGTTTATGGGAGCACTACCGATGGGGTGATAGATAGCATCCAAGATTGCAGCCTTGAGATTTTCCACAGGGGGCATCTCGGCTACTTTGATTTCTGCAATGACACGGTCTTGTTCCAAGGCAAACTCCTTGTAGCCATGTCCATACTTATAGGAATAATTAGCTAAGGTCATTACGGCACCTCCATACAAAATATATCTGCTTTCATTTTATCATAATGAACTAACATAAGACAAAACTTTTTTCATAAAAGAAGCGACGCCGTAAAGCGTCGCTTTCGAACTTAAATAGCAGTTACCAGATAACCAATTACACATCCTAAAACGGTCAATGTTATCATCATTGGGTCAGCAATGGAAGTACGATAGTTTTCCGGATTATATCTCTTTCTCTGACGGAAGGGACGTGCATCCAAAAATTCCATCGGATTCGCAGTAAGTTCCATAAATTTTTCATATACCACTTGCCAAGCGTTACCAAGACCACTACATAATGCACAGAAAATCATACTAGTTTCTTTTACCACTACAACAAAAGGTTTGCGGTAGAACCAGTCAGTATCCAAGCTAATAGCAGTGTGAGGTTCCATGTGGGACAGGTACATCATAAAGGGAACCATAGCCATGCCTAACATTTGCACATATTGCAGGATATGTTCTGGCAGGAAAGGATGATAAGCAGGAGCGTCAAAGGGCAGATACTGATAGAGCAGTCCGGGGCAAACACCATACAAGAAGCAGAGGAATGCGCCCATACCCATTGCCACTTTCATATTAATAGGTAGCGGAGTATTGATTTCCACACCCTTATCGTCCTTGCGCAAGAAGATGAAGTACCCCATCTTCAAGGGGATGGACAAGAAGGTACCGATACTGGCGATTTCCAACAGGGTGTAAACAGTTCCTTGCCCTGCTGCGTATGCTGCGTTAACGGTGATAGCCTTACTAATAAAGCCGTTGAACAAAGGAATACCGGAAATGGAGAAAGCTGCAGCAAAGAAGCAGATGCAAACGAAAGGCATCTTCTTTGCCATATTACCAAGCTTATTAATGTGACCAACACCAGTTGCATACATAATTGCACCAGCGCACATAAAGAGCAGCGATTTAAAGAGAATATCGCAGAAAGCATGGGCAGTAGCACCGTTCATTGCAAGACCGGTACCAATACCTGCGCCTGCTACCATGAAGCCGGTTTGACTAATAATATGGTGAGCAAGCAATCTACGCATATCATTTTCCATAATAGCATAGCAAGCACCATAAAGTGCCATCAGCACGCCGCCCCACATAATCAGTTCACTGCCGGCAAATACTCTCAGCAATGCATAAACTGCAACCTTAGTAGTCAGGCAGCTCATGAATACACCGCCGGTGATAGTGGAATTTGCATACGCGTCTACCAGCCAAGCATTTACAGGAGGCATTGCCACGTTTACACAAATACCAACCAACATCAGCCAGTATGCATAGTTATGAGGACCATTAACTAAATTGGCGATATTCGGGTCCCCACCATGACCAAGATGCAAGAAAATACCTGCCAAAAGCAGATTGCCACCAAGCATATGTACCAAGAGGTAACGGAAGCCCGCACGACGAGAGACTTTACTATTACGACACCAAACCAAGAACACAGAGGTCACAGCCATAGCTTCCCAGAAGAAAATCAAGGTCAGCCAGTCTTTGGCAAGGGTTACGCCAATAGCACAGCCTGCATAAGCCATAGCGCACAACGCTTCCATACGGTTTTCATTATGGCAAGCATAGATACCGCTAATGAGTGCTAATATAGAAAAGATAAAGGTGAAAATCCAACTAAGCTTATCTACATGGATAACGCCCAGTTTATAGCCTCGTACGAAATCAATTGTTACATCTGTACCAAGCTGCAGGTTAAAGGCAACATAGAGCGCCGCCAAAGGCCCTACTGCTAACAATACTTTGCGTACACATTTAGGTGCGACCATGGCAAGCAGACCTACCAGGACAAGAATAATGCCCGGATGCATCAACATCTCACTCATCATCATCACCTACACTTTCATAATAATCTTCATCACGCTGTAAGAGGGGCGCCATAATCATCTTAGATACGATAATCAGTGCCCAGCATCCAACAAAACCGAAGAAAATATTGTAACCAAAGGGTAACGGCCACCAATGCGCACCATGCATATGGATACCGCACATCTCTGCTACTGCGGATAGTACCAAAACTACAGCAACAAGCATGTAAACTGTCTTTTTAGTCATTACATCCACCCCCCGTTCCAGCCTGCGGTAATGGCATTGGCTGCCATTGTAGCTAACTTATAGAAGTGAGGATAGAAATTAGGAACAACACCTAAAATTACAGCCATAATAGTGGTTGCACAAATGGGAACCAGCATACGATAGCTGATTTCGCCATACTCACGGAATTGTTCTTGAGGGTCTTTACGGAAATACGCCATTTGACAGATAGGCAACAAATAGGCAGCTGCCAAGAGAGCAGAGGCAACCCAAACCAGAATGTACAAAGGCTTGCCCGCTTGTAAAGCGCCAAGAGCCAGATTCCACTTACTGATAAAGCCTACCAGGAAGGGCATACCCGCAATACCCAACGAAGCTATGGTAAAGCATGCCATAGTAACCGGTAATTTTTTAGAAATACCATATAATTCGCTGATATACTCGCGATGAGTACGCGCAATAATAAGACCAGCACACATAAAGAGGGTAATCTTCATAACCGCATGAGCAACAAGATGAAGATAAGCACCCTTAATGCTTAACGGGGAAAGCAACGCCGCACCTAAAACTATGTAGGAAAGTTGCCCAATGGTAGAGAAGGCCAACCTACGTTTCAAGTGATCCTGACGTAGCGCAATCAAAGAAGAAACCAAGATACTAGTCGCTGCTGCCCAAGCCAATACATCAATGATACCCAATTGGGAAAGCAGTTGAGGTCCGAATACAAAACCTATAATACGCAATACGCAGAACACACCGGTCTTAACTACCGCTACGGCGTGAAGCAATGCACTAACAGGAGTAGGCGCTACCATCGCTGCAGGCAACCAGCCGTGTAAGGGCATAACCGCAGCTTTTACGGAACCTGCCAGAATCATAATTACGAAAGCAAGCTGTAATGCCCAACGGGGAGCGGATTCATAAGTCAGGAACCCACCTGCAGTAAAGCTCATGGTGCCAGTAATGCAGTACACCATAACTACACCAGCCAAGAATAATTGACCGGAAATCAAAGTATAAATCAAGTATTTACGACTTGCCATCAAAGCCTCAGCATTACGTTTGTGCAACACTAACGGGTAGCTTGCTAAGGTTAACATTTCATAGAACAAGAAGAAGGTCAACAGGTTTTCTGCCATAGCAATACCCATTACAGAGCTCATGCAGATTGCAAAAGCTGCGAAGTAACCGGTTTGCTCTTTTTCATTATGGCAACGCATATAACCTATAGAATAAAAATTAATAGGAACCCAGAGCATAGATGCCAGTACGGCAAAGACCATACCTGCAGGGTCAGTACGTAAAGTCCAGCCAACAGTATCAGTCAACTGACATAGAGTCCATTCATAGTAATTGCCATCTAAAACAGCAGGTAACATGGAGGCAACAATACCAAACATAATAACAGAAGCAATTACACTCCATGTTTCACGAATGTTAGGCCATCTTCTGCTGAAGGCAATAAGAATTGCCGCAAAGAAAGGTACAGCTACTGCCAGAAAGGGTCTGCAATCCATAATTGTCATCTCAGCAACACCTCCGGCAATCCTAATTTAATAATATCAGTGACAATGTCTACACTGTAAAATCCTAAAGCAACGATACCGATACCGGTAATTGCAATGGGAAGAGCCATAGCAAACGGCAAGCCCAATTTACCTTTGTGACGATGAACCTCAGGCAAAGAAGCTTCACGCTGAATAAACATTTGCTCCAAGATGCGGAAGAAATAGATTGCATTGAGTAAGCTACTTACAACCAATACCCCAATGTAAAAATACTCCGCTCCAGTATAAGCACCTAAAAGCAGATACCATTTGCTGAAGAACCCACCAGTAGGCGGAATACCAATCATGGACAGTGCCGCAAAGGTAACGGTAATGGAACTGATAGCCATTTTCTTATTCATACCGCCTAAACGATAAATATTTACTTCGCCAAAGCGATATTGAATACCACCGATTACAAAGAACAGTGCGCTCTTCATAAATGCATGGTTGATAATATGCAAAACCGCACCAATGAATCCATACATATTACCCATTGCCAAACCGATAGCGATGTAGCCAATTTGAGCAACACTGGAATATGCCAACATACGACGGAAGTCGTATTGAGCCAGAGCCATAACAGAACCAAGAAGGATACCTGCTACGCCGAGAATACCCAACACATCCAAAGCCGCGCGTACAACAGGAGTATCCACACCGAACATATAGAACAAGAAACGGATCATCGCATAAGCCGGAACCTTACTCATGCAGCCTGCGATAAAAGCTGCGGAACCGGGATGGGCATAGTTATATGCATCGGGTTGCCAACCATGCAAGGGGAACAGAGCCATCTTGATACCAAAGCCAATTACAAAGCAAGCAACCGCCAAGGCAAAGAGGGGATAGTTCAGGAACTCAGCCGCACGCACTGCCATATCTGCCATATTCAAGGTGCCGGTCAACGCATACATATAGCCAACGCCGAGCAAGTACAAGGATGCACCAATAGTACCTATGAGCAGATATCTAAACGCAGCCAGCATGGACTTTTTGCCACCAATAGCAATCAAGCCATAACCGGATAAAGACATAACCTCGAGGAAAACGTACAAGTTAAATACGTCACCGGTAATAACCATACCGCACATACCAACAGTCATTAAACCGTACAAAGTATAATAACCACCAATATGTAACCAACCTTCTTCTTTTAAGAAAGGCAAACTATAAAGGGAGCCTAGCAAAGCAATAAAGGTAATAAGTACGGCAAGAACACCACTAATAGGGTCAATAACAAATTCAATACCAATAGGTGGCTGCCAGTTACCCATCCAATAATGAATAGGTCTTCCACCATCAGCAATAACCTGTTGCAACACAGTTACTGCGCTCATAAAGGCCGCTGCAATAGAACCAATTACCAACCAAGAGCCTAAGTTCTTTTGCAAACGACTAAAGAACATACACAAAAGCGCTGCGGAAACAGGAAGCAATACGATAAAAAGCGGAGCATGCTGCATCATTTGCTAGCCCTCCTCAGAACCTCTACCTCTTCTACAGAGCCGTAGATTTCTTTGATTCGCATTAACAGCGCCAAAGCTACGCCTGTAGTACCAAGACTTACTACGATTGCAGTAAGCATCAGCCCGTGAGGCAAGGGGTTAATGTAAGCATTAGGGTTGTTGGTAATGCCATCAAGTACAGGAATCATACCACCATCTTTTTGTGCAAAGCACAAGTAGAAGTAGATTACTGCAACTTGCATAACGTTCATAGCCATCAATTTTTTCATATAGTTTTTAGCTAATACCATGCCATAAATGCCTAAGAAGAATAAAATCATAACAAGGGAGTAGATGCCTTTAGTTCTTAAAAATTCATTCAATACTTCCATCATCGTCACCCCTTTTTATAATAGAATCCATCAAATTGATAATTGTCATCATAACGCAGATGGTAACACCAATTTCAATGATAAAAATTGCCATAGCATGCATCTCATGCATGGGCTCCATTTTGATAGGCATAAAGTCGTATTCCAAGAACAGACCCCCACCAAAGAGAGTTACCCAACCCACAAAAGTGTAGAGAAAAGTACCAACGCCCGCCATTACAACGGAGGTCTTGCCATCAATGTTAAATCTTGCGTTTTCTCCCAAAATCATACGGGAAAGCAGTACGCCTACTGCTAACAAAGCACCTGCTTGGAAGCCACCGCCCGGAGAATATTCACCGAAGCAAAGGATGTACACACCGTAGATGATGCTAAAGGGCACCAACAGTCTAAACGCAGTGCTTAAAACAATACCGCCAAAAGGTTCTCTCATTTAACTACATCCCCTTCCTCCGGATCTTCCGGTTCTTCTTCGGGACGTCTGCCAACCTTGTTACTCGTCAAGAGCAGCACCGTAGTCAACCCAGCCAAGAACATTACGCTTGTTTCCCACATGGTATCGAACCCTCTATAGTCGATGATGACACCGGTTACTACGTTAGGAGAACCGGTATCTTCCACACTGCGGGAAATATAGGTAGGAGTAACATGCTGGTTAGGTGCAGTGTTGACATCACCAATTTCCGGCAGATAGGTTACAAAAGAACAGAACATACCTGTTATAACCGCCAGTAATACAGCTACTAAACCACGCATTATTTACACCACCTATCAATTTTCTTCAAGGAAGCTACAAAGAAGATTGTAGAAATTGTACCAATAACAGCTTCTGTAAAAGCTACGTCAGGAGAGCCCATCATAAAGTAAAGCAGCACTGCAGTGAAGCTAAAGCCGCTATAAATTACAGCTGCACTCAACAAATCCTTACAAAAAATTACCGCACAGGTAATGAGGATTAAGAAAACTAGCAAAACAGCCTCAATGATGTATATTTGCATCTTCGTCTTCCTCCCCTACTAAATCTTTTGCCGTCAAAACCCTATGCCCAGATTTATAAGCAGCCTTGCTCAAAATGTGAGAGCCTATAGGATTCGCCAAGAACACAACGATGAATACCATTGCCATCTTTAAAGCAGTGATTGTAAATCCTTCATAAATAATCAAACCAATGAAGGAGAGCATACAACCCAAAGTTTCACTATTACCGGAAGCATGAATTCTTGTATAGAAATCCGGCAACCGCAACATACCTATGGCAGAACCAACAAAGAATACGGAACCACCCAAAATAAACAATGTTGCGAGAATCTCTCTGATGGTAAAATCACAAATCATATGTTTTTACCTCCCAGGAATTTAGCAATAATTACGGAACCCACAAATCCCAACAATGCGTATGAAAGAGCAATATCCACATACATATCGGGACGATTATCAATATAACCGAACAATACCAAAAGTAAAATGGTATCTGCACCAATTACACCTAAGCCGTTCATACGGTCATAAACTGTAGGTCCTTGGAAAACACGCTGCAGCATCATGGCAATTACGAAAATGATGGAAACCATGAGGATAATAAAAATAATATTCATAGACTATTCCTCCTCTTCCACCACAGCAAATTCATAATCTTCGCCGTACAAATCTGCAACTTTTTTCTGGAAGCTGCCATCCAGCACACCTTCTGCCGCACCAACAGTTAAGGCATGAATTTCAAATAAGCCATCATCATCTACATTAAGAGTTACAGTACCGGGAGTAAGGGTAATAGAATTAGCTAGCACAACATACGCCATAGGATTATCAACCTTAAAATAGAAGCGCACAACCTTAGGATCAATATCCAGATTCTGACTAGTAGTTGCCTTCAATACATCAATATTTGCTAACACCAATTGCCACATCAGCCACACCGAATAGCTGATAAATTTAAAAATAGATACTCCGAACACAAAATACTTTTTGCTACCATCCCTATTAGGAACCAGCAACAACGGATAACATAACCACACTGTAGTTGCCGCCGTAATAAGTCCATAAACTATAAACTTAGTTTTCAGCGAACCAGTCAATGCCATCCAGAATGCAAAAAGCAATAGGAATAAGCACACATTATGTACTATCGGTGAACCGACAATCTTTGCATTATCTACGCTTTCTTGTTTAATCACGGTTACCACCTTTCTTCATTTATGATTCTTCGCCGTCTTCGTCCAAAACAGCATAAAAAACAAAATAAGGCTACTCCACCCAATTTCTTTAATTCTTTACATAATTCGACAAAAAGACATAAATTCCTGTCCGTCCAATAGGTTTTCAAAAAAATTGTGAAAGGTTACGGAACTAAAGAAATCTCTCTGAATTCGCAGCATGCAGCAGGTAACATCCGCCCCGCCAAACGCTTCACACGTTCCAAATCTGCAGTGCAGCAAATAGCAACACTTCCCTCTCCATCAGTGCTTAGTAAATTATTCACTTCCAGAGAGGCTTTAGCAGTTTGGGCAGTAGCTTCTGCCGGGTCAATAACCGTAACACCAGCCCCAAACTCTGCTTCCACAATATCTTTAATGAAGGGATAGTGGGTACAGGACAAAATCAAAGCATCAATGCCTGCTTCCTTTAAGGGAGCCGCATATTCCGCTACAGCTTCTGCAATTTGTGAGCTGTCAAACTGTTCCCCTTCAATTAAAGGTACAAATTTCGGACAAGCCATAGGATAAACTTCTGCACTGTCATCCACTGCCAAAATAGCCTTCTTATGAGCTTCCGTACTGATAGTAAACTGAGTAGCAAAAACTCCAATCTTCTTTTTCCTGCTAGCCACAAGCAAAAGCTGCTCTCCCTTAGACATACCAACTAATTCAAAGGGATGTTCCTTTTGCAAACTGTCGATTCCAAGCATGGTCAAAGTATTGCAAGCAATAATCACTTGCTTTACCCCCTGCCCTTCTAGCCAAGAAATTATCTCTTCCACAAACTGGCGAATCTCTGTCTCACTACGACTACCATAAGGAGTTCGCGCCGTATCACCAACATATATAAATTTTTCCTGTGGCAACATCTGATGCAGAACCTTCAGCACCGAAAGGCCACCAACACCGGAATCTAAAACACCAATGGGTGCACTGCTTTGCATAGAAAGCACCTCCTAATTTTGGACACTAATCTGTCACATTAAATTATAGCACTTTTGGATTAGAATACCAACCAAAAAACAGGTATAAGTTTTCACTCATACCTGTTAGTCAAAGCGCTTATGATAATTTACTTGGCGGTTAAGCCGCCGTCAACAGGAATGACACTTCCTGTCATAAACGAATTATGCGGACTTGCCACACTGCAAATAACATGGGCAATCTCCTCTGCCCTACCAATTCTCTGTAACGGATAAGCGTCTGCCATATCTGCCATGGTGTAGCCCCCGTTACTATCTTCTAACTGTTTTCTAAGAAGCGGAGTATCAACATCCGCAGGGCACACGCAGTTCACCCTAATACGAGGAGCATAGTCAAGAGCCAAAGCCTTAGTTAAAGCGACAACCGCACCCTTGGAAGCACAATACAAGGGGCAACCATAATTACCACTAATGCCTGCATCAGAGGCGATGTTTATAATACTTCCCCCCTCATACATCAATGGTAGAGCAGCCTGTGTAAGCAGCATAGTTCCTTTCAGATTGGTATCAATAATGTAAGAAAAATCTTCTTCCGTTAAATTTTCCAGACGTCGCTCCAGATATACTCCTGCAGCATTGACTAGAACATGTATGGATTCGCCAATGCTTTGCATAACTCTCCGGCAATCCTCTGCACTGGTAACATCGCAAGGAATATAGAAAACCTTTTCCCCCGTCATTGCCTGCAGCTTTTGTACAGCCATTGCTCCACGCAGAACACTGCGTCCTAAAATATACACGTTAGCTCCGTCAGCCAAAAACTTTTCTGCAGCCGCCAGTCCTATTCCCGAAGTGCCACCGCTAATTACAACGTTCAGTCCTTCGCAACCATAATTCATCATCTTTAAACTCCTATTCCACCTTTTCCTTAGGCGGTAAATTTACAGTAATCCTAGTGTATCTGCCAAGCTCGCTGTCCAACTCCAAGGTCATATCATGACGCAGGGCAATTTGCTTGGCAATGGCAAGACCCAAACCGCTACCGGATTTATTTTTTTCGTTACGAGCTTTGTAAAACCTGTCGAAAGCGTGAGGAATATCCTCCGCCTTAATGCCACAGCCATGGTCAGTAACGGTAAGCTTGCTGCCGCACAGAGAAACTTCGATTTTGCCACCTTCACCGGAAAATTTGATGCTGTTATGTAAAAATACTAATAGCATCTGACGTAGGCGACCATAATCTCCGTTTAATACATAAACCTCTGTATCGGAATTCAAATCAATATCGATATTCTTCTCCAAGCCTAAGCGTCTACTGCTACGTACCGCGTCCTGCACCACGTCGCACAAATTCAGCGGCTCCTTCTCAATGGGGAAATCCATATTCTGCAAGCGGGACAGGTCTAACAAATCATTGATCAAGCGCTGTAGGAAAACACTTTCTGCCAACATTTGATCGTGATATTCCTCCACCTCTTCCGGCTCCGTAATCACCCCATCACGCAAAGCTTCCAAGCTGCCGCGGATAACCGTCACCGGCGTACGCAGCTCGTGAGAAATATTGGCAATAAATTCCTGACGCAACTTCTCCAGCTTTTGGCTCTCTTCATCTGCCAGCTGCAAGCGCTCACTTAAAACATCCAAAGTATTTGCCAGCTCGCCAATCTCATCGTTTTGCGTAATATTACAACGGGCTTTATAATCCTTATCAGCCAAACGCATTGCTATTTCCTTCATGGTATTCAATGGTTTTGTGAACCTCCAGGAAAGCACGATACTCAAAACAAATACTAAGGCTAAAGCCGCTAAAACACTGTAGAACAAAATGCGTAAGCCTGCCCAAACAGCGTCTTTCATTCCTTGCACAGGAGAATGCAGCATCACTACAGCCTTTACTACATTATTCTTATCGTACACAGGCACGCCAACGGTAAGCATAGTGTCATCCAAAAAGGAGTTATACTCTTCCAAGGTAAAGCTTTCTCCCAAAAAAGCTTTTTGCACATTAGCCTTAATATTCTTGGGTAACTTTTCGTAGGCATCCTTGGGACTCTTGGGTAGATACCGATGTACATTTTCGTGATGCCTTTTGCCACCACGAGTATGAATCTTCCGCACCATATCCAAGTTCATATTCAGATTATATTCGCTATCAACAACCCAGACTATTTCCTGCATGGCGTTGTCCAGACTATTTACGAAACGGCTTTGGGAAATGCGGTCACCATAACGTCCCTGCAGCCAATCCAAATCTTTACTGATTACCTCCGCAATCTTCACAGCACGCAGATTCATTTCCTTCTTCGTAACATCAATATTATGCTGCTTAAAATATTGATAGAACATCAAGCCCATCAATAGGGAAAAGGTCAACAGCACTGCTGCAAAATACATGGTCAGCTTGACAGCGATTTTATTGCTGAATTTATTTCTCATCATCTTGCTCCATTATTTTACTTCAAAGCGATAGCCTACACCCCAAATGGTTTTGATATCCCAGCCCGTATGCTCGTATTTGTCCAATTTTGCACGCAAACGTTTAATATGACTATCAACAGTACGACTATCACCAAAATAATCATATCCCCAAATGCTGTCCAATAAATTTTCACGACTGAAAACCTTGGTGCTGTTTTTAGCCAGGGTCCACAGCAGTTCAATTTCTTTTTTAGTCAAGGGGACTTCTTCTCCACCAATTTCCACAACATATTTGTCCAAATCAATTTTAAGATTGCTTACTTCGTAAACATTTTGTTTTTGCTGTTCCTGTACTTGGATGCGGCGCAGAACGGCACGCACTCTCGCCATAACCTCGTTAGCAGAAAAAGGTTTGATAACATAATCATCAGCACCAATATCAAGCCCCATGATTTTGTCGTAGTCCTCGCCGCGAGCAGTAATCATAATGATGGGAACCATGCTTTCCTTACGCAGGCGTCGGCAAACTTCAAAACCATCTACCTCAGGCATCATCACATCCAAAAGTATCATAACAATTTCTTCCTGATAACGGGCAAAGGCATCCAAAGCCTCTGCACCATCGAGAGCTATTACAGGCTCCAAGCCCTCCTTGCGGGCGTAGCTTGCTAAGATGGAAGTTATTTGTTTATTGTCATCAGCGATTAAGATTTTATTCATAAGGCACCTCGCTTCGTGTTCTACTTTTTATGTCTACGGATTAGTTTCTACCTATTTATTATAATATAAAACTTACTTATGACAAAATTATGTTTTTACCATTTACTAAAGAAAATTACAATGTTCCGCAGATTTGCATTACAAAATTTATAAAAACATAAAAAAGACATACTATAAACATTTTTAAAACATAAACCCCTGTTATTATGAACACAACAAAGGAACCCCAACAACCCCCTACAAAATAACAACCTAACCAACAAACAGATTGAAAGTAAGGAGTGAACGATTATGTTGAAAATGAACTACAAAAAAGCTTTACTGGCAGCTACCGTATTAACCGCCTTCTGTGCAAACGCAGCCTTCGCAGGCGATGCTCCTGATAAGCCTTCCATGCGTGACCGCGTTGACCAAATCCTTCACTGCGAAGAGAGGGCTGACCATCCGGAATTCCGCCACTGCGATGAACGTTTCCGCCATCGTCATCATAGAGGTGACAAACACCATCACCCCAAACTGACTGAAGAGCAAAAACAAGAACGCGAGGCTCGTCGCGAAGCTTGGAATAAAATGACTCCCGATGAACGTAAGGAAGCAGCTGCTAAATGGCGCACCGAACGTTGGGAGGCTCACAAAAAATATGTTGATGAAAAAATGGACAAGCTTACCCCTGAACAACGTCAACAAGTAGAAGACTTCATCAAAAAAGATAGAGCCTTCCACAAAGAACAACGTGAGGAAATGAAAAAGCATCACGAAGCCCAACGCGAGGAAATGCGTGACATGACCAAGGAACAACGTGAAGCCATCAAGGCTCAGCAACCGCCCAGATTTGGCAAACATCACAAAGCTACTCATCACAGAGGTCCCCATCACATACCGTTTATGGAAGATGTAGATAAATAACTACCTTCCAACTTCATACCTCCCATCTAAATCCAAAACGCTGTACTGCGAACTGGCAGTACAGCGTTTTTCGTTAATCATCATTTAAAGATTTTGTATGGAATTAATCCAGAACGGATAGGTGCTTAAAACAACAACCAAGAGCAGAACTAAATAATCTGCCAATCCCAAGGGTTCAGAGGGCATATTCTTATAAGTGTTACCGCCAAAGCCTTTCAGCTCCATACTTAAAGCAAGGGTCTCGGATTTAGCAACGGCACGCATTACCAAGGGACGAATAACCACCAGATATGCCAAGAAGCGCTTAATAATATTGCCACGATTAGAATAACCACGACAGCTTTGAGCATCCAGGGTAATTTCACTGTCAGTCAGAAAGTTTGGCACAAAACGCAAGGCAGTGGTCAACATAAAGGCATATTCACAAGGCAAGCAAAACCTATCCACCAAGGCCTTAGCAATATCTTGAATCCTTGTTGCCGCCAGCATGCACAAAAATGCCATGGTCATTACCAGCATTCTTAGACCACCAATGAGCGCCAAGCTAAGACTGGTTCCGAAAAGCAGCTGCAAAAGCACCATCATTCCCGTAAACACAGCCAAGCCGCCAATGGCAGCCATGGTCATTTTGTCATGCTTAATATAAAGGAGAAGAGCCAACTCTAAAACAAGAATAGTAGCCACTGCTTCTACAGGCAGAATGAAAACCCAAGCAGTTACAGCTATGGTTACTATAATCTGGGTAAAAGCGGTCAACTTCATTACTGCTCACCACCCTTTCGGGTAAGAGCTTTGCAGAACTCTTCCGCTGTTGCAGCCTCAACGCCCAAGCTTGCCGCCAAGTACGCAACCACAGGAGCACGCAACCCCCAAGCTTCTACAGGTTCACTACCATCAAACAAAGTTTTAGGAGCACCATCATAAACCTTTCTTCCCTGATGCAACACAATAGCTCTATCTGCGTACCGACGCACAATATCCATATCGTGGGAAATAAGAACGATGGTAATACCCTTCTTTTCATTAATAGCCTTCAGGTATTCCATCATCCGCACTTTTTCTAAAGCATCCTGTCCATTGGTAATCTCGTCCAGAATCAAGGTGCGTGGGTTCAAAGCCAAAGCCGCAGCCACACCCAACCGTCTCTTTTGACCAAAAGAAAGCAGACGCGGATACTCCTTGCGTAATTCCCACAGCCCCATGGCTTCCAATGCATCTGTCACTTGGCGGTTGATAGTTTCCTCTGTCAGCTTTTTAGCGCGAGGGCCATAAGCAACCTCATCAAAAACAGTATCTTCTAAAATTTGTAAATCAGGATTTTGGAAAACATAACCAATCTTATCTGCCAAATCAGCAGGCTCTTTCTTTACAATATCCTCACCATCAACTAAAACCTGCCCACTGCGCGGATGACACAAGGCCATGAACAAACGGCTCAAGGTAGTTTTACCGCTGCCATTGTGTCCCAAAAGAGCAACAAACTCACCATCATCAATAGTGCAATCCATATCAAAAATTACAGGCTGCCCACGCAAGTAGGCAAAATTGACCTCTTTAGCCTCTAACATTAGTCAGCCCTCCTTTCAAAGCCCTGCGCCTTTAAATCTGCCAAGGCATCCTTTTCATTACGCCAATCTCCTAGCTTCACGCCAAACCTTTCTTCTAATCCAAGCTTGACTTGCCATAAGGACGGAAGCAAGGGACGCAACACTTCATCGGCATACATAGCAGGCGCCGCCAACTCAAATTTATCCGCAGCCACAACTGCTCCCTCTTTCAAAACAATCATGTCGGTTGCGTAGGGTAATAAATAATCTGTACGATGCTCTACCACAACGATAGTTGTCCCATAGCGTCTGTGAATATCATATACTAATTTGTACAAAGAAATTGCGCCATCAGGATCCATTGCAGAAACGGGTTCGTCCAAAACTATAATCTCCGGATGCACTGCAAGAACAGAAGCCAGCAACAAACGTTGGCGCTGACCACCGCTCAACTCATCCAGCTGATAGCTTTCACGACCAGGCAATCCTACATCTTCCAATGCCTTACGAGTACGCTCCGCAACTTCCGCAGGAGCAAAGCCATGATTCAAAAGGCTAAAGGCAACCTCTTCGCCAGCAGTCAGGGAAACCAATTGGCTTTCGTAATCTTCCATAATAAAGCCAACCCTCATGGCTATATCAGAAACCTTCTTGCCTTTAGTGCTTTCGCCCAAAACTTTTACGTCACCACTGTAACGTCCACCCATATAATAAGGAACGATACCGGTCATAGCCTTGCACAAAGTAGTCTTGCCTGCACCGCTTGGTCCGGCTATTACAGTAAAGCTACCCTTCTTGATATTCAAATCAATGTCTCGCAATACCAAATCAGAACGTTTATATGCAAAATAAAAATTTTCCAGTTGAATAACATTTTCCATCAGTCTTTATCCTCCTGTACATAGAACAATTTACGCACAGGCGCATACATCAAATAAGTAATCAGACCATTGAGCACACCAACGGTAGCAACCACAGGAAGCATTGCGTAAATCCATACGCTTAAAGGTAAATTCAAAACTATCTTCAAAATAAAGGTGAACACACCGCCACTTGCCATAGTAGCCATAAGACCTGTTACAAAGGGGCGCAGCTTCCAGTTTTCTAAGCCAACACTAAGCATTGCCTTCACCAAAACACAGCACACAGTTGCACCTGTCAACTCGCTGGCAATATTACCCAAGGGGAAAGCAGATTTAGACGAAGGCACCAAGGTTAGACCCGCAATAAAGCCAATACCTATAGCTTGGCTTAACTTGGGGTTCGTCAAATTGATAACAATGGAATACATGGCGATGGTCCAGTTAGGAGTAACGCCACCTACGTTGGGGCTAACTGTATGTAAAATAATACCAATCGCCAAAAGCATGGCAGTAATGGCAACCCAACGGTAACCGTCCTGCATGGGTTCTATCTCTATCAATTGAGGAATATTCTTTTGTTTATCGTCCATAATAACGCCTCACTTTATCTTTAAAACTGCCTTAAAGTATATCATTTTTCTCAGCTTCAAGCAAACCCATCATCTTCGTTACCATATTATAGTATACTACCTTTTTGAGACAGTACTTGTAAAATTTTAATAATATGTTATAATATAGCAAGAGAGATTCCTGATATGTGGTGTGTCAGCTCTCTCCGTACTTGTTAAAAACTTGAAGAAGAGGCTGTTACAACCGTAACGGTCTTTTTCTTTTTAGTAAATCAAATTATTTACGTCCAAGAATAATGGTAGCAACAAGAATTCCGAAACTAATCATTAAAGACAGTGCTTCGTAAATAGTCATTGCTATCACCCCCAATCAAGGAGGAACCGACTATCAAGAATCTCTGTGTTAGTATTCCACAAAAATTATAAACCACCCCTATTTTTTTCGGATAGTTGTGAAATCCATGTGAACTTAGGTAGGCGTACAAAAACGGTGAGCCGTAGCCCGCCGTTTTATTTGTTCTTTATGAAATTAGAAGCTCTATCATACACCCAAGTTACATATGGTACTTGTAAAAATAGAGTAATGTGTTATAATATAGCAAGAGAGATTCCTGATATTGGTGTGTCAGCTCTCTCCTTGTTTATCTAGAATTTGAAAGAAAGGCTGTTCACAACCGTTGTGGACGGTCTTATTTCATTTTACAGGCAAAAATTACTTACATATAGAAATAATGGTAGCAACAAGAAGTCCGAACCCAATCATTAAAGACAGTGCTTCGTAGGTAGTCATTGCTATCACCTCCCCGCCAAGGAGGAACCGACTATCAAGAATCTCTGTGTTAGTATTCTACAAAAATTATAAACCACCCCTATTTTTTTCGCATAGTTGTGAAATCCACGTGAATTTTAAAAGACTGTTACTTATGACAAAAGGCTCTCGCCCAAAACGAGCGAGAGCCTTTAAATCCATCTCAAATCTTTACCAAAGGAACAAACTTAATATCTAATGTCATATTCATAGCAAGAGCCAATTTTTTCAATGTACGGATAGAAGGATTTGCATTCCCATTTTCCAACCTGCTAATATCTGCTTGGGTAATACCGCTAAGCTCTGCCAAATCCTTTTGGGTTAAATTCAACTTATCTCTAGCTTCAAGCATCGCTCTGATTATTTGAAACTCTGGCTCAAGCGCCTCATATTCTTTCTTAAATTCGGGGTCCTTAAGTTGTTCATTTAGTGATTCTCTAAAATCTTTGTTCATGATATCACTCCTGTCTTCTCTCATAATCAGCCCTATACTTCTTAGCTAATTCTATCTGGTCATTTGGTGTCTTAGGCGCCTTTTTAATGAACCCATTTGTCAAAATAACCTTACGCCCTACAACAAAAAAGTACAACACTCTAGCCATATCATTTCCCTGTTGCGTTCTTAATTCAAAAATTCCATCCCTTAAATATTTTGAATACGGTTCTCTTAATTCATTACCTTTTATTTCTAAAAACCTAATATACTGATAAATTCGCGCCCGCATTTTAGGGGGCTGTTTCAAAATAAAATCTTCTGCCGGAAAAGTTCCATCTTCCTTTCCGTAAAACTCTACTTTAAAGTTAGGCATATAATCTTCCTTTCTTATATTTTATGTTCTTTATCACATATCGTCAAGTGACTTGTTCTTTATAATTCAAGAAAGAAATATTATTACCCCTATTTTTTTCGGATAGTTGTGAAATCCACGTGAATTTTCGTCTGAACAGCAAAAAAGGCTCCGCCTTGCGGAGTCTTTTTGTTTATGTATTTTATGGAATTAGAAGCTATGGCGCACTTCTATCTATTTACCTTCCGCTTGTTGCACTGGAGTAAAAGCAAAATCCACAAGCTTATTTTGTTTATCAAAAGCAAAAGTCATGCTTACAAGCTTTTCCTTGCTGAAAGACGCAACATAAGTTACGCGATCAACTTGGTCAAAACGTTGGTAAGTAAAAAACTTCGCTTCCTTCATAGTACCTAATTTAGTGCGCACTTGTTTTTGCAGTTCGCCAAGAGCCTTTTCAGTTACTGCCTTCTTCAAGTTTGCAGAAAAACCTGCGGTTACTTGTGCGAACATAGGCACAGGTTCACCATCAAATACATCCATGAATCTTTCTGCTACTTGTTGTTGTTTTGCTAAATCCTTATGGTCATTAGTTGCCAACCCCACAGAGCAAACCATCATAAGACAGCTTACCACTAAAAGTATTAAAAGTTTCTTCATTGTATATACCTCTTCCATCACTTTACTTAACACAAATAACGACAGGCAAAATGCCTGCCGTTATTTGCTATTTAGAAATTATTTTTCAGCCAATTTAGCTACGAGAGCTTCAAGTTTAGCAACTCTTTCTTCAAGTGCTTCGTTTTCAGCTTTAATAGCTTGGTTTTCAGCTTCCATAGTGCTTACTTTTTGAACAAGCTCTTTCTTGCTCAGTTTAGGAGTGCCTTTTGCACCGTCCAAGCCAATGGATACACCCAGGTTAACCATGTTTTCACCATTACCCATGGTACCACCCAAGCTGAACATCAATTTTTCGTCAGGACGATAGAACGCACCAAGAGCCATTGCATTTTCACCTGCATAATTACCTACACCAGCAGAGAAAGTCAGTTTGTCATCCGGATCATAATCCAGCGGATGGAGAGCTGCCAGAGCTGCTGCGCCAGCACCAACTTTGTTAATCTTACCGTTCATTTTGCCAAGACGTTGGTTCAAGCCGCTGATAGCTTCTGCATTATTGGATATAGCGGTGCTGTTAGCTTCGATTGCTTTTGCATTAGCTTCATCACCCGCAATACGTGCTTCTTCTTCAGTAGCAATAGCCTTCTTGTTAGCAGCAATGTTCTCTGCATTAGCAACAACCTGTTGATTAGTTTTACCAAGTTCAGCATTGAAATGTTCATTAGTCTTCACGAGTTCATCGTTAAGAGCAGATACATTTGCATTAGTCTTTTGCAGTTCTTCATTGGTTTTCACAACTTCATTATTCAAATTGCTCAAATCAGTTTGAATAGTATCTG
>JAFTMR010000030.1 GCA_017452325.1 Phascolarctobacterium sp.
CATTTTAACATAACATTTACAAACAAGCAAACGGAAAACGAAAGGCAGTTCTAATTACATTAGAACTGCCTCTTTTGCTTTCAAATCTTATCTTACAAAGTATAACCGGGATAAGCTTTCAGTGCTTCGCCCAGAATGTAGATTGCTTTCTCCAAATCTTCGGATTTGAGAACGTAAGCCAAGCGAGCTTCGTTTACGCCGCGGGCAGGGTCATTGTAGAAGCCATTACCCGGAGCGAACATTACGGTTTCGCCATCAATATCAAAGTTTTCTAAAGTCCAGATAGCAAATTTTTCTGCGTCATCAACGGGGAGGGAAACCATTACATAGAATGCGCCTTTAGGGTCGCTTGCTGCAACGCCGGGAAGTTTTGCCAAAGCGGAAGCGATGGTATCGCGACGTTTTTTATATTCTTGGTTTACTTCTTCCAGATAGGTTGCCGGAGTATCATACAAGGCAGCAGCGCCAACTTGTTCCAAGATGGGGGAGCACAGGCGAGCTTGGCAGCATTTAATAATCTGTTTGCCAAATTCTTTATTCTTGCTGATTACGCAGCCAATACGCGCACCGCAAGCGCTAAAGCGTTTGGAAACGGAGTCTACCATAATCAGGTTTTCGTCCAGCTCAGGCATTGTGCCAAAGCTGCGATAAGCACCGTCATAAACAAATTCGCGGTAAACTTCATCAGCGATGAGGGCAAGGTCATATTTGAGCACCAAGCGGGAAATCATTTCCATTTCTTCTTCGGTATAAACTACGCCAGTAGGATTACCCGGGTTGGTAAGCAGGATGGCTTTAGTTTTCGGAGTAATGTGTGCTTCAATTTCTGCTTCGCTGGGCAGATGGTAACCATTTTCTACATTAGTTTGTACTGCGTTGATTACTGCACCAAATTCTTTGGCGAAGGTGGTGTAGTTTGCATAGTAGGGTTCAAAAACCATAATTTCATCACCTTGGTCGCACAAGGCCATGGCAGCAAAGATGAGCGCTTCACTACCACCATTGGTGATGAAGATATCTTCTAAGGCATAGTCGATGCCTTTTTCTGCATAATATTTTTGGATTGCTTTAATGAGTACGTTTTCGCCTTTGGAGTCGCTGTATGCGATTACATCAGCTTTATAATTACGGATGCTTTCCATAAATTGGGGAGGGGTGGCGATGTCAGGTTGACCAATATTCAAATGGTAAACCTTTTTGCCTGCTGCTTTCGCTGCGTTAGCATAAGGTGCCAGCTTTCTGATAGGAGATGTGGACAAGTTTTGTACGCGTTGAGACAGTTTCATTCTGGATTACCCCTTACATAAAATAATTTCATCAGCCTTTAGGCTATAATGAATATATTATATCTTGTGGGAAGTAGATATGCAAATTTTTTTAAAAATATGATTTCAAAATAGGAGAAGTGTAAAGTTTTTACTATAAATTCCCTGATAATTGACTTTTTCGTATCGTAGGTTTATAATGTTTAGGATAGTTTTATATAAAAATTTATATTGAATTCGAGGTTTTAGATATGCTTGAAGAAAAATATGCACCCCATGTCATTGAGGAAAAATGGCAAAAGTATTGGGAGGAAAATAAGTCTTTTAAAGTAGAAATGGACGAAAACAAACCCAAGTCCTATGTACTGGAAATGTTCCCTTATCCTTCCGGTAATTTGCATATGGGTCATGTTCGTAACTATTCTATTGGTGACGTACTTTCCCGTTTCCGCACTATGAAAGGCTACAATGTACTCCATCCCATGGGCTGGGACTCCTTTGGTATGCCTGCAGAAAACGCTGCGATTAAACATGGCGTTGCTCCGAAAAATTGGACCTTGGAAAATATTGCCAACATGACTCGTCAGTTGAAGGCTTTGGGCTTGGCTTATGACTGGGATCGTGAAGTGGCAACCTGTAAAGAAGATTATTACAAATGGACTCAATGGTTCTTTGAATTGTTCTATAAAAAAGGTTTGGCTGTTAAGAAAAAATCTGCAGTTAACTGGTGCAACACCTGTAACACCGTACTTGCTAACGAACAAGTTATTGATGGCAAATGCTGGCGTTGCGACAGCGTAGTTGAAAAGAAGGATTTGGAACAATGGTTCTTCAAAATTACCGACTATGCTGATGAACTGCTGAAAGATTTGGATCTTTTGGAAGGATGGCCGGAACGCGTTAAAACCATGCAACGTAACTGGATTGGTCGCAGTGAAGGTTTGGAAATGACCTTTGCTATTCCCGAACTGAACGACGAAGTTGCAGTTTACACCACCCGTCCCGACACTTCCTACGGCGTAACCTTTATGGCTTTGGCTGCTGAACATCCGCTTATTGAAAAAATCTGCGAAAACAATCCCAAAGCTGCAGAGATTAAAGCTTTCTGCGACAGAGTTCGCAACCAATCCGATATTGAACGTACCTCCAGTGAATCTGAAAAAGAAGGTATCTTCACTGGCGTTCACTGCATTAACCCGTACACCGGTAAAACCGTTGAAATTTGGGTAACCAACTATGTTCTTTACGATTATGGTACTGGCGCAGTTATGGGCGTACCTACCGGTGACCAACGTGACTGGATGTTTGCAGATAAATACGGCATCGAAAAAATCGTTGTTGTACAACCTAAGGGCGTTAACCTGAAACTGGAAGAAATGACCTGCGCTTACGAAGAAAAAGAAGGCGAGCTGGTTAACTCCGGTGAATTTGACGGTATGGAAATGCACGCTGCAATGGCTGCAATCATGGATAAAGCGGAAGCAGAAGGCTTTGGCAAACGTCGTGTAAACTATCGCTTGCGCGATTGGCTGATTAGCCGTCAACGTTATTGGGGCGCTCCCATTCCCGTTATCTACTGCCCGACCTGCGGTGAAGTACTTGTTCCGGAAGAAGAACTGCCCGTTCGTTTGCCGGAAGATGTTAAGTTTGACGCTGGCGCAAAATCTCCGCTGGCTACTTCCGAAGCTTTCCTGAATTGCACTTGCCCCAAATGCGGTGGCCCTGCAACTCGTGAAACTGATACCATGGACACCTTCCTGTGCTCCTCTTGGTACTACCTGCGTTATACTGACCCGAAAAATGACAAGCTGCCCTTCGCTAAAGAAGTTAACGGCTACTGGGGTCCTGTTGACCAATACATTGGCGGTATTGAACACGCCATCCTCCACTTGCTCTATTCCCGCTTCTTCTTGAAAGTGTTGCGTGATGCAGGCTTGGTTGATTACCCTGAACCCTTCTCCAATTTGCTTACCCAAGGTATGGTAATCAAAGACGGTGCTAAGATGAGTAAATCTTTGGGCAACGTTGTTTCTCCGGAAGAAATTTTGGAAAAATACGGTGCGGATACTGCTCGTCTCTTCATTCTCTTTGCTGCTCCGCCTGAAAGAGAGCTTGACTGGAGTGACCAAGGTGTTGAAGGCTCCTATCGTTTCTTGAATCGTGTATGGCGTATCATTTACAACTATCTGCCCCAAATCGAGCAAAAAGTTACTGAATATGATGTAACCGCTCTTAACGAAGCAGATAAGGAATTGCGCCGCACCTTACACAATACCATTAAGAAAGTTACCGTTGACATTGACACCCGTTTCAATTTCAACACTGCAATTTCTTCTTTGATGGAATTGGTAAACGCGCTTTACGCTTACAAGGAAGCTGCTCAAGAGCTCAATGCGGGCTTACTATATGAAGCTACCTCTGCGTTGGTTCGTATGCTTGCTCCTTTCGTTCCTCACATGACCGAAGAATTGTGGCAAGGCGCATTTGCCGGTGATGGCAGTGTACATGCACAAAGCTGGCCTGAACACGACGAAGCTGCTTTGAAAGTAGATAATGTAGAGATTGTTCTCCAAGTAAATGGCAAGGTTCGTGGTCGTTTGGTAGTTCCTGCAGAAGCAACTGCTGCTGAACTTGAAAAAATTGCTTTGGCTGATGCTAATGTACAAGCACATATTGGCGGCGCTACCGTTCGTAAAGTAATTTGCGTTCCTGGTCGTCTGGTTAATATCGTAGCTAAATAAGATCTTTAAAATTTAATAAGTAAATTATTCAGAGCTGTATGGAATAACTATTTCTATACAGCTCTTTTTTACTTTTCTACAAGAGGGGAGAAGCATATGGACAATTATAAACAAAAACTAATGTTGCTTTGTACTTTGCTTTTAGGTTGTGTTTTAACGAGTGTTGGCGTAGAGTACTTTTCTGAAGCTGACGAGCCAGTACCGGTTCCGCCGCCTGCCTTTGTAGAGCATAAAGTTTCCCAAAGAGAAGAAGCTAATATTTTAAAAGGCAATACTCAAGAGAACCAAGTGGCTTCTTCTTTGCAGGACAAGCCTTCTCAAAATAAAACAACTGCTAAGAATAGGGAGGCAGTATCTAAAAAGCTTGTTGCGCCTATCAATATTAACACTGCAAGTGTTGTGGAACTTGATTCCCTGCCCGGTATAGGGCCTGTTATAGCTCAAAGAATTGTGGAACATAGGCAAGTGCAACCCTTCAAAAGTATTGAGGAGCTTATGCTAGTGAAGGGGATTGGCAAGAAAAAGTTTGCCAAACTAAGGGAGCTGATTACTGTAGAATGAAGACTAACAAAATAAATTATCTTTACATAGGTACACTGCTGTTTATTTTAGGCTGTTTTCTGGGCTTGCAATGGTGGGATTTAGAAAAATATAAATGGCCTATTCTGGTAATGGCGGTACTTGTTTTACTTGGAACTTCTTTAAAAAGGTTTAATAGGTTTTGGCAGCCTTGCCTATGTTTTTGCTTCTTACTCCTAGGTTTATGGGCAGGGGCAGGCGGAGGAGAAAATCCTTCTAATAAATTACAGCCTTATTTTCAAAAGGAGCTGCTTGCCTACGGAAGTATTGCTCCGGAAAGCATGAGGCAGTACCCTTACGGAACCAGCTTCGTCTTGCGTTGCGAAAGGCTGTATGTAAAAACAGAGGGGAGCGTTCTTAAACGGAAGGGCGCTTCTGAAAAGGAAAGCTTGTCTCCAATTTGGGAAGCTGGTTGTCAAAATGAAGAGTTACCGCAAATTTTGAAGGCTGGTTATCAAAATGGAGGGCTGCCTCAGATTTTGGAGGTAGGCTATCGGCAAAAGCTAAGAGTGTTCACCAAGGAAAAGAACTTACCGCTTATGGGAAAGGCTTGGTGCCAGGGAGAGCTTGTACCTTTGACTACCTTTCGCAATCCTGGCGGCTTTGATGGTCAGCGGTGGAACTACCTGCAAGGCTTAGGTGGTCGCCTGCGTAAGGCGCAGGTGAAGGTAGCAAGCTATGAGGGAAGCTGGTTGGACAGGCTGGCAGTTTTCAATTTACATTTGCGAACCAAAATAATGAGCGTTGCCGGTGGCGAAGAGGGAGCCTTGCTCTGCGGGATGTTGCTTGGCGGAAGTACGGGTTTAAGTGATGAAGTGCGGGAAGCTTTTGCCAATAATGGGTTGGCTCATCTGCTTTCCGTTTCGGGGACTCACTTTGCCTTGCTGGCAGGCTTCTTGCTTTTAGTGTTCAAGCCCTTGCCTGTAAAATTGCGCAAGCTTTTAATTTTACTTTTGCTCTGTGCCTATGCAGTTTTGTGCGGCTTGAAAGCGCCTGTTATGCGTGCCTTATGTATGAGTGTAGTTTTGCTCTATGGTGGGAGCGGAAGTGCGCGGGGGAATTTGCTCTGCCTGACGGGAATGGTACTGCTCATCTTTAGTCCTGCGTGGCTACTTGATATAGGGTTTCAACTATCATTCGGGGCGGTGGCAGGATTGATTTGGCTTTACCCTAAACTAAAAAATTATTTTTGCAGCTGCTTGCCTGTAATTGTAGGTGAGGCAATGGCTTTGACTGTGGTGGCGCAGCTGGCAGTACTTCCGTTCTTGGTCGCTTATTTTCATCAGTTGCCTATAATTTCCTTCATTAGTAATATTTTCTTAGTTCCTGTTCTAGAAATGGCAACCTTATTGACCATAGTGGGTATTGCCTTGGATTTTCTTCCGCCCTTTGGAGCAGGGGTCATAAAGCTGGCTGCCTGGTTGGTGGAGCAAATTTTAGTGCAGGCAAAATTTCTAGGGAGCTTGCCCCTGAGTACGATAGTCATTGGCAGCCTGCCCCTATGGTGCGCAGTAATTTATTATTTTGCTTTGGCACTGTGGGCGGACTTGCCCTGCTTACAGTTTCTGCGTAACCGCGAGCGTAGAGTGTTTCTGCTAACGGCAAGCTTGTTTTTGTGTGGAGCTCTTCTCTGGAAAAGCTTTGCCCTCGTTCCTCTTGTAGCGTATTTCTTAGACGTGGGGCAGGGGGATTGCGCTGTAGTAATAACACCTGGGCGAAAGGTAATAGTTATAGATACAGGGGGTTTGAAAAATTTTGACACAGGCAGTAGGGTGCTGGTTCCATTTTTGCGTAGTTTGGGCAAGAGTAGGGTGGATGCTTTGCTTTTGAGTCATGGCGATTATGACCACGCAGGGGGAGCAGGCGCTTTAGCACGCAATATGAAAATTGAGCGGATTGTTTTGCCTGCTACGAGCTCTCTTACAGAAGCGGAAGAAGCTTTGCTGCGTAATGGACGTGGCAGTTTAGTAGAGCGTGCGAGCTTGGGGAAGAAGTACGAGTTTGACGGAGTTGTTCTAGAAATTTTAGATGTACCTAGCAGTGAAAATATTTATGAACCGGAGGGCAACGAGGCGAGTACGGTTGCTTCTATTAAGTACGGGAAACATAGCCTACTTTTTACAGGTGATATCAATAGTTCCAGAGAGAAGCATTTGCAAAATATAGGTAGGTATGACGTGCTCAAGGTGGCTCACCATGGCTCTAAGCATAGCAGCAGCTTGAAATTTTTAGAAGCAGTACAGCCTAAGCTGGCAGTTATCTCCGTCGGTGGGGGGAACGGTTACGGTCATCCCCACTCAGAAACTTTGTCGCGACTGGCGAGGGTTGGGAGCAAAGTGGTAAGGACGGATGAGCTTGGGGCGGTGAAGGTAGTTTTTGACGATGATGGTATTAAATGGTATAGTTATGTATATAATCCGAAGCATTTTTAGGAGCTCTCATGATTATCAAACCTAATGATTTACTGAAAAAACTTCATAAGGCAGAAGCTTTACCCAATTTATTTATGCTTATGGGCAGTGAGGCCTTCTACCGTTCCCAACTGCTGGCGGCGATTCCGGAATACGTTTTCGCCGGCATTGAGCCTGCTGACCGGGAGGTTACTACCTTTGATAAGGATACCAACCTGAACGAATTGGAAGGCATCATTAACAGTTATCCCTTTTTCTGTGGCAAGTCTTTGGTAATTTTACGGGATGAAAAGCTGTGGGGCGGCAAGCAGGATAGCGATGCCAAAAAGCAGCAGATGAAGAAGCTTTTGGCAATTCTTTCTGATATTCCTGAATACTGCACCGTAATTTTAAGTGCTACGGAATTAAAGAAGAGCACTAAATTATACAAGGATTTGGCGGCGAAGGCAGTTGTGTGCGAATGTGAAAGCCTAAAGCCGAAGGATTTGGTACCATGGCTTAGGGAGCAGGCCCAAGAATTTGGTGCTGCCTTTGATGGCGAAGCCATTGCTGTAATTATGGAATACCTTGCTACGGTGGAGGCAGTTCCCTTGCAGCTGCTTAGTCAGGAGATTGAAAAGCTTGCCATCTATGCGGGGGAACGTAAGCAGTGGACGAAGGAAGATGTGGAAAACACCTTTTCTGCTTTGCCGGAGGTTAGCAGCTACGCCTTGAACAATGCCATAACTGCGGGTAATCTGCTCCAGGTATTGGAGCTTTTGGCGGACAAGCGCAAGAAGGGCGAAAATATTATGCCTGTTTGTGGTTTTGTTATGAGTAATATCCGCAATATGCTTAGAATAAAAGAAATGCTTAATGCCGGCTATGGGGAAACTAGGATTGCAGCGGAAACCGGTATCCATCCCTATGTTGTTAAAAAGAACCTACAAGCCTGCAGGAGATTTTCCTTAAAGGCATTGCAGACCGCCCTGCAAAATCTGGCAGAAATGAATATTGCCATTCGTTTAGGAGGCAGGCAGTACGAGCGGCTGGAAGAGATTTTGATAAAGCTTTTGTCAGAAGGGTGAATTTATTTTAAAGACACTGGACAAGGGTAAGATTTGCTAGTATAATGGTTTCAGTCAATGGAGACTTTTTCAAGTGGGACAAGTGCCTGCCTTGGGAAAGTCTTTTTGTTTTAGTAAGCATGACGATGAAAGGAGAGCAGCTATTTGGCTGCGAAGCTATTATGAACAAAAAGGATTTGCTCTATTATATTAAGCCTGAACAACAAAATGAACAGGACTTACATAGCCTGCTGACCATGCATCCGGAAATTAAATTTGTTTCTTTGATGGGTGTGGACTTTGCCGGTAACGATACTGATGAAAAAATCCCCATCAAAATTTTCTTGGAAGATACTGCCAGCTTCTTAGAAGGCAGTGCTGCTCAAACTGATGGTTCTTCCGTAGTTTTAACAGGTATCGCGACTTTGAATAATGCTCGCGTTGATTTGACAGTAGATAAATCTGTAAACTGGTATGTGGATTATAATTATGAGCATTTTGACGCAGAAAGCGGTAATATGGTTGGTACTTTGCGTATTCCCTGCTATTTGCTCCATAATGATAACCATGTTTGCTCCCGTTCTATTTTGAAGGATACTCTTGACCATGTGGAAGAAGAGCTTTTGGCAATGTTCAAGGAATATCCTGTGATAGCAGGCTTGGAGCATGTAAACCTTGCAGACGTTGAAAAAATTGTCTTTACTTGCGCTACTGAATTGGAATTCTGGGTAAAATCTCCCGCGGAGGATGCTCCGGTGGAAGCCTTGCACTCTTCCCAAATTATGCAAGAACAATATTGGCAACGTACCCGCGGCAATGTGCGTACTGCTATGGAACAAACCATTCAAATGCTGGAGCTGTACGGCTTGGAGCCGGAAATGGGTCACAAGGAATGTGGCGGCGTTAAAGGACAGATTGATGGTAGCGGTCACATGACCCATGTTATGGAACAATTGGAAGTGGACTGGAAGTTCAATGTGGGTGTGCAAACAGCGGATAACGAACTTTTGGCGCGTATCATCGTTAAAGAAGTGTTCCGTATGAACGGCCTGGACGTTTCCTTCCAGGCTAAGCCCATTCCGGGAGTAGCAGGCAGTGGCGAGCACGTTCACGTTGGCATTGCTGCTAAGATGAAGAACGGTAAAATTGTTAATCTGTTCTCTCCCAAGGATATGCATCAGGATTTCCTCTCTGCCATTGGCTATGGCAGTATGATGGGCCTGCTGAAAAATTACGAGGTAATCAATCCCTTTATTTCCTGCACTATCGACTCCTTTAATCGTCTTAAACCCGGTTTTGAAGCTCCCGTATGTATTGTAACCTCCTTGGGTATGAGCCCGGACAACCCGTCCCGTAACAGAACTATTCTGGCTGGTTTGATTCGTGACCTTGATAATGATAAGGCAACCCGTATTGAAATGCGTTCCCCCAATCCTTACACCAATACCTACATTGCGTTGGCTGCCTTCTATCTGGCAATGCTGGATGGTATCAAAGCCTGCGTTACCTCCGGCAAGGATTTGAAGGCTTTGGAAGCAGAAATTTCCAAGGAAGCCGGCGTGGAAGGCTTCTATCTGGAAAAGGATCGTCAGTATCGTACGGAAGAAGACGTGTTTGAAGATTTTACCGGAGAAGAACGCGACCATCTCTTTGGCAAACCGCCTGCTACCGTTTGGGAAAATATGTGCGCTTTTGACAAGTATCCGGAAAAATTGGCAGTGCTTACCCAAAGTGGCATCCTGAAACCGGAATACGCAGAATCCTTCAAGCAGGGAGCACTGATTCGTTGGCAAACAGAGCTTCTGACTCGTCTTATTCCTGAAAATCACGAGAAGGTTGTTAAGGCTAAGCGCTTGCATAGCCAAGATAGCAGTACTGACCTTGACTTGGCGTTGTGGCATAAAATTCAAAACCTCCGCACCAAGCTGGCAAAGGATTCCTTTGACACACCCAGCATCTTTACTTGCATCCGCAAGGCTTTTACAGAAGGCGACTTTGATACTGCTTCCGCAAAACAGGTGGAGATGGCAGAGGTTATGTTGGAGCTGAAGCGTCTTTATAACGAGTACAAACAAAACATCATAGACTAAAACAGGATACGGCAGTCCTAAACATATTTAGAAAAAGCTAAAGCAAGTCTTTCGGGGCTTGCTTTAACTATTTTGTGACAAAAAATGAAACTTAAATATTGAGTTAATTATGCTTTTGTGGTAAACTATCAGAGATACAATGAGCGTAGTGTTGCGTGCTTTGAAAGTGAGGCGGATTGTATGGTGGAGCAAGTGAAAGACGTTCCTGCGTATATCCGAGAAATGTACCGTTATAATTCTTTCATGAATCAGTTTGGTGTGGAAATTGGCGAGATTACCTGTGGTGGTGCTGTTGTCAGCATTAAGCTTGATCCCATGAAGCATTTTAATCATCGTGGCATTTGCCATGGTGGTGTGCTTACTGCCTTAGCAGATTCTGTGCTCGGTGTTACCGGAGCCAGCGTTGGCGCAGCAGTAGCAACTTTAAACTTTAGTATGAACTTTATTAAGAATGTTCATAGTGAAGAGCGTATTTTTGTAAAAAGTAGTATTCGCCATCATGGTCGTACCACTATGGTTATTGAGGCAGAAATGCACGACGAGAAAAATAATTTGATGGCAACCATTTTGACTACAATGTTTATTGTAGGTAGATTTGAAGAAATACCGGAAAAATGGTGATTCCGGGACAATAATAGCAGCGGAAGACCGCAAAGTTTTAAGGAGGAAAAAATGGAATTTGCACTGAATGAAGAACAACTTGAATTACAAGAGATGGTGAGGGAGTTCGTAGAAAAAGAAATTACTCCTTATGCCGCTGAAATGGACAGAGAAAACCATATGCGTGAAGGCTTGCTTGAAAGAGCTGACGAAATGGGTCTTTTGAACGTAATCGTTCCGGAAGAACTTGATGGCCCCGGTTTGGACAGCGTTTCTGTTGCTGCTATCTACGAAGAATTGGGCAAAGGCTGTGCTGGCGTGGCAACCTCCTTGGCTGCTAACTCCTTGGCTACCCTTCCCGTACTCATTGCAGGTACCGATGAGCAAAAACAAATGTATTGCGACGTTCTTAATAATGGTGGTTTGGCTGCTTTTGCTCTGACCGAACCCGGTGCAGGTTCTGATGCTGGCGGCGTTTCCACCCGCGCTGTTAAAAACAAAGAAGAAGGCACCTATACTTTAAATGGTTCTAAAATTTTTATTACCAATGCTGGTATTGCTGATATTTTCCTGGTATTTGCTAACACCCGTAAAACCGGTGGTATTCGTGGTTTGACCGCATTCATCGTTCCCAAAGGAACTCCTGGTCTGACCATTGGCAAGAAAGAAGACAAGATGGGTATCCGTCCTTCCAACACCTGCGAAGTTATTTTGCAAGATGTTGTTATTCCTGAATCCTATCGCGTTGGCCGCGAAGGCGAAGGCTTCCGTATTGCAATGAACACTTTGGATAGCGCTCGTCCCTTCGTTGGTGCTGTATCCGTAGGTATTGCGCAAGCTGCTTTGGACTGCGCAGTTAAATATGCTAAAGAACGCCGTCAATTTGGTCAACCCATTGCTTCCTTCCAATTGGTACAAGGCATGATTGCTGATATGGCTATGAAGGTTGAAGCTGCTCGTATGCTGGTTTATAAAGCTTGCTGGATGCGTGACCAAGGTATGGAATTCTCCAAGGAAGCTGCTATGGCAAAATGCTATGCTGCTGACGTAGCAATGGAAGTTACCACTGATGCTGTTCAAGTAATGGGTGGTTATGGCTATTCCCGCGAATATCCTGTAGAAAAAATGATGCGTGACGCTAAGATTATGCAAATCTATGAAGGCACTAACCAAATTCAACGACTGGTTATCGCCAACAAAATTTTATACTAAACTTCCAATAAGCACAGTCTAGCTTTGTTGGAACTGCGATTGCTTGTTCGACGTACTCCAAGTACGCTGTCGCTTCACAATCTTGTTCCGCCTTGCTATCCAGTACTTCTTGAAAGTTTATAATTACTTGATGATAAGTCCCTTACTTCGAAAGAAGCGAGGGACTTTTTTATTATGTATATTGAGGAAAGATATGTTATAATGTAGATTAGATAAGTATATAAAATAGGGGTAGTATATGAATTTTATAATTGTGGCTTTGTTGGTTATCATTATTGACCAGCTAACAAAGTATTATGTAGTATCGCACTTTTACTTGGGAGAAAGCGTACCCGTCATAGAGAACATCTTTCATTGGACTTACATCCTCAATCCCGGCGCAGCCTTTGGGATGCTGGAAGGAAGCCGTTGGTTTTTTGTAGTGATTGCCCTTGGGGTGCTTGGGGGGATTTGGTACATGAAAGACGAGCTGAAGGAAGGCGGCTGGATGATGCAGTATGGTGCGGCGCTTTTTGGCGGTGGTGCCATTGGTAACCTCATCGACCGTACGCGTAGTGGTTTGGTCATAGATTTTTTTGACTTTAGAATTTGGCCCGTATTTAACGTGGCAGATATAGCAATTTGTGTAGGAGTGGCAATGATTTTATGGAAAGTATTGCAAACGGAATTTCTGACGAACGAGAAATCTTAATCATAACTGAAAATGAAGCAGGACAAAGGGCCGACGTTGCCCTTGCCTCCATGCTGGAGCTTACCCGTTCCAATATGCAAAAGCTTTTGGAAGAAGGGAGAGCAGTAAAGGGAAGCAAGGTTATCAAATCCAACTATAAATTAAAATTAGGTGACGAAATTATTGTAACCCTGCCGGAGCCTCAACCCTTGGACGTGCAGCCGGAGAATATTCCCCTAGATATTATCTACGAGGATGAAGACGTGGTTGTTGTAAATAAGGCGCGTGGAATGGTGGTGCATCCTGCTGCCGGAAATTACAGCGGCACTCTGGTAAATGCTTTGTTGTATCATTGCAAGAACCTGTCCGGAATCAACGGGGTTATCCGTCCCGGTATAGTGCATCGTTTGGACAAGGATACTTCCGGTATCATGATTTGCGCTAAAAACGATGCGGCTCACGTTTCCCTGTCAGAGCAGATTCAAAGTAAGACTGCTCAACGTACTTACCTTGCCGTTGTGCGTGGCAATATCAAAACTGACAGCGGTATTATTGAAACCCAAATCTCCCGCGATAAGGATGACCGCAAAAAGATGGCGGTTGTTAAAGAGGGCGGACGCAACGCCATTACAGAGTACGAGGTTGTGGAACGCTTTGGTAAATATACCATTGTGAAATGTAAGTTGCGAACCGGTAGAACCCATCAAATTCGCGTGCATATGGAATATTTAGGCTACCCCTTGGTGGGTGACCCTAAGTATTCGCCCATGAAGACGCCTTTCTCTATCAATGGACAGGCGCTACATTCCCTGACCTTGGCTTTTGACCATCCTCGCACCGGCGAGCGGATGGAGTTTGAAGCCAAACTACCGGAGGATTTGCATAAAATTGTTACCAGACTGCGTTTAGGGCAGTTCACTTAATAAAGAAAATAGCGTGCTAACGCAATATATTATGGAAGGTGAATTATTATGAGTAATTTTGTTAAGAAAAATATTTTGATGGACGCTGATGCTATTCGTCGTGCCATCGTACGTATCTCCCATGAAATTATTGAAAAAAATAAAGGCGTAGAAGATGTTGTTTTAGTGGGTATTCATACCCTTGGTGTTCCTCTGGCTGAGCGTCTTGCTGCTGCCATTGAAAAGATTGAAGAAGTAAAAGTTCCTGTTGGTAAAGTAGATATCACCATGTATCGTGATGACCTTTCAACTTTGGAATACAATCCTGTTGTACGCAATACAGAAATTGATTTTGATTTAACCGGTAAAACCGTAATTTTAGTTGACGATGTGCTTTATACCGGTCGTACTATCCGCGCTGCTTTGGATGCTATCATTGATATGGGTCGTCCTAAGGCTATCCAATTGGCGGTACTCATTGACCGCGGTCATCGTGAACTTCCCATCCGCGCAGATTTTGCCGGCAAAAATGTTCCTACTTCCAGAAAGGAAGTTGTAGATGTACAACTGCTGGAATATAACGGCATTGATGAAGTGGGTATTGGTGAATACGCTTAATAAACTATTCCTACAAATTTAATACACGAGGTGGAGAAAATGGGTGCTTGGATTCAACAACGTAACGAACTTTATGCTCAAACAGTAATCGCAAATTTGGCTAAACGTAATATGGAAGGCTACTACTGCGCAACTAAGGAAGAAGCATTGGAAAAAGCATTGGAGCTGATTCCGGAAACTGATGTTGTTACTTGGGGTGGTTCCGTTTCCATTGATGAAATTGGCTTGCTGGCTGCTGTTAAGAAAAGAAACCCTGTAATTGACAGGGATACTGCAGCTACTTTGGAAGAAAAGGTTGAATTGATGCGTAAGGGTTTAACCTGTGATACCTTCCTTATGAGCACCAACGCTATGAGCGAGGACGGTGTTCTCGTAAATATTGATGGCAATGGTAATCGTGTGGCTTCCTTAATTTTTGGACCCAAGCAAGTAATTATTATTGCCGGTGTTAACAAGATTACTAAGGATCTGGATAGCGCAGTTGCTCGTGCTCGTGGTACTGCTGCTCCCATCAATGCACAACGCTTTGAGGGAATTCGTGTTCCCTGTGCTAAGACCGGCGTGTGTGCTAATTGCAATTCTCCCGACTGCATGTGCTGCCAGGTGGTAATCACCCGTCACAGCCGTCAAGCAGGTCGTATTAAAGTTATCCTCGTAGGTGAAAACATAGGCTTCTAAATCTGGAAAGGAGTAGGTGAGTATGGAAAAGCGTTACGCTGCTCCCGATGAAGTTTTGTATCATATTGGTTTTAGTGCCAATGACATAAAGGGTGCCAAGATTGCTATTTTGCCCGGTGACCCGGGCAGGGTGGAAGGCTTGGCAAAGTCCATTAGTGAAAAGGTGGAATACGTTGCTACCCATCGCGAGTACACAAGCTGGCTCGCCTGGTTCGAAGGCACGCCTATTTTAGTGTGCTCTACCGGTATGGGTGGTCCTTCCGTAGGGATTGGTATTGAAGAGCTGGCGCGTGTAGGGATTACTCATTATATTCGTGTGGGTACTACAGGAGCCATCCAAGAAAATATCAATCTAGGTGAGGTAATCATCAATAATGCGGCGGTACGCCTTGATGGAACCTCCAAACACTACGCTCCGTTGGAATTTCCTGCAGTGGCAAGCTTTGATATAACCTCTGCTCTCGTACAAGGTGCTAAGGAAAACGCAGTGCCTTATCATCTGGGAGTATCCGCTTCTTCTGATACCTTTTGGCCAGGTCAGGAGCGTTATGATAGTTTTACCAGTTATGTTCCACGCCACTTCCAAGGCAGCTTGAAGGAATGGCAAGCCTTGGGTGTGCTTAATTATGAAATGGAAACCTCTACCCTGTTCGTGATTTGTAAAGTCTTCGGGCTGGAAGCAGGCTCCATTTGTGCAGCTGTTGCGAAACGTACTGAAAGTGAAGCGGTTGCCAAGGGCGATTACTACGCTAAAGGTATGGAGCGTATTGGTGTTGTTTTGAGAAGGGCTTTACAGATTATCATATCTGAAAGCAGGTGCTAAAATGTCACGAACAATTATTTTATTGATGGATTCCTTTGGTATTGGTTATGCTCACGACGCTAGGGACTATGGCGATGAGGGAGCAGATACCTTAGGACATATCTGCCAATGGTTTAAAGAAAACAGTGCAAAACCCTTGTACTTGCCTAATCTGGCAAAGCTTGGCTTGCAAAAGGCTGCTGAACTCAGTCGTGGGGAGAAGCTTCCTGCAGATTTAGGAGCAAGCTACCAGCGCGGGGCGTATACCTACGCGGAAGAGATTAGCAAGGGCAAGGATACTTTAAGTGGTCACTGGGAGATTGCAGGAGTGCCTGTAGATTTTGACTGGGGCTACTTCCCCGAAGTTCCTAATTGCTTTCCTAAGGAACTGGTGGATGCACTTATTAATGAAGGAAACTTACCGGGAGTTCTAGGTGAACGCCACGCTTCCGGTACGCAAATTATCGAAGAGTTAGGCGAGGAGCATATGCGGAGTGGGAAACCCATTATCTACACTTCCGCAGATAGCGTGCTGCAAATTGCTGCCCATGAAGAGGCCTTTGGTTTGGAACGCTTGTATGAGCTGTGCAAGCTTGCCTTCAAGTTGGTGCAACCTTATAAAATTGCTCGCGTTATTGCTCGCCCCTTTGTGGGAACTTGCGCCGCAGATTTTACCCGCACTACCAATCGTCACGATTACGCTGTTCCCGCTCCTAAGGAAACTCTGCTTGATAAAATTGTAGAAAGTGGCGGCAACGTGTATGCAGTGGGTAAAATTGCAGATATCTTTGCTCACCGCGGTATAACTAAGCATTACGCCGCAGGAGGCTTGGATAAAATTATCGACGCTGCTAAGCAGGCAATGCTTGATGCTCCGGCTAACACCTTGGTGTTTGCGAATTTTGTAGATTTCGATTCTTCCTACGGTCACAGGCGTGATGTGGAAGGTTACGGCAAAGCATTAGAGCATTTTGACAGTCGCTTGCCAGAGCTTTTAGCTTGTGTCCAAGAGGATGATTTGGTGCTGATTACTGCAGACCATGGTAATGACCCAACTTGGGAAGGCACTGACCATACGCGTGAGAAAATACCTGTACTATTCTTTGGTAGCAGGGTTGCTAATAAACAGCTTGTGCCTATGCAAACCTTTGCAGATATTGGCCAGACCATTGCTGCTTATATGCAGGTTGAGCCTACCATTACCGGTACGAAGGCAGATTTGCTTTAGGGAGGTGCTCCTATGAAAAAGATTTTTGCTTGCTTAACCTTTCTTTTGCTGGTATGCTTCGGAATTGGAGTGCCCCAAGCTGCTCATGCAGATTTTCCGGAGCGTCCTGTGGGCTTTGTTGTTATTGACAAGTCCGGTGCAGTAGACGGTGCTGTTTACAAGGAATGGCGCACTGTAGTAAAGTGGGCGTATCATTTTCCTGATTATAAAATTGTAGATAGTGGTGAACCACAAAAAATTGTGGGCAATGTGCTAAAGAAAAATGTTAAGGTGACCAAGGAGCTCTTATCAGCCTTGGCAGAAGAGAGTCAGGTTGATGTGCTGGTTGTCACTAAAGTTTATAGTATGAGTGGTGACATTGTTAGTGGCGGCTTTGGTAGTCCCTTTGATGATGATGGTCCCTACGTTTTGGTAGACCTTGACGCAGACTTATACGTTTATAAAAAGGATGGGGACAAGTTCTTGAAGAAGCGTTTGCGTGAACGTGAGCTAAAGGATTTGGGCAATTACGAGCGTCCCCAGGAAACAGTGAAGTGGAAGTTAGCTAATCTTGTAAACAAGATGGAAGGTAGACCGCAAATTTAATAATATTCTTTGATAGAACAAAAATGCGTGTAGCAATAGCTGCGCGCATTTTTTGTTTCTTCTTTCCAGACTGGCGTTGAGTAGTAACAAAGAGAGCTGTAAAATTGAGGGTCTGCCAAAAAACGAACTTAGTGGCATTGCGAACAATAGTAAGTCACTTCGGGTAGTAACTAAAATTAGGGTAGTTTCTAAAACGAAGTGTCTTTACGGGGGGGACGAGCGTGCTATAATATTTGTAAAGTTTTAAAGAAATTGCTGAAAAATTCGTGTGATATAAAAATTGGAGAGGTTTTATGGAAAATGAATTAAAGGTAGTTGGACACAGGTTAAAGCTTTTGCGAATGGAACACAATGTTTCACAAACATATTTGGCAAAAGAAATTGGCATGTCCCAAACTAATTTAAGTAATATGGAAAGCGGTAGAACCGCAGTTACCATCCAAAACCTTTTTAAAATTCGAGAGGTGTTAGGCTGTAAGATGAGCGACTTCTTTGTGGATTTTGATGGTGAAGTGCAGGATGTTTCCCCAAGGAGAAGGGGAGCTACGAGTGTGGGGAGAGCTGAGGCTGTAAGCAACGCCATTGAGCTTGAGGATGCGGTACAGATTTTAAGACTGCTAAAGGCGGTTAATGTCAAAGGGTTATGATTCAAAATTTATTGCTTTCCTGCAACAAGCAAAAAGCTTCGGTTGTTAGTGGTAATCGAGAGCTGTCGTAACGCTCTTTTTAGTATAAAAATATCGCTGTCCGCATATTCGCTTCGCAGTTTCTAGAAGCTTTTAGAAAGTACAGCTCAGGATGCGGAGCTTCGCGATATTTTCTTGAATTTATGTCGCTGCTTTTTGCTAATCGTTGCTTGTAAAGCAAGTAAATTTTGTTCTTAGAAAGGCGTCCCCTTTGGGGAAGCTGTCAGCGTAGCTGACTGAAGGGGGACCGCGTAGCGGTGGAAGGGTTTTCTTTGGTTATATTGCTTCTCACAAGCAGAAGCTTTGTAATAAATATATTACTCTAATTTTTGAAAGAGGTGTTTTTCTATGAGTAAGAAGATGTTGAAAAGGAGCTTGGCACTTGGCGCATTGATGGCGTTTGTTATCACTGGTAGTGCTATGGCGGCTGATGTTCCTAATAATTACGAAGCCGGTAAAGTATTGACAGGTGCTGGGCTGACTGTTAATGGTTATGGTACTATTACAGGTGCTGGTGATTTGACTATCGAATCAACTGATAATAACGCTGTTACTATTAATGAAGAAGGGGAAAAATTAACTATCACTGCAAATCAAGGTAGTATTACTTTAGATGCCTATAATAACAATGGTAATGCAATTTTAGCATATGATAATTTGGAGATTACCGCAAAAGATACTTTAAATATGTATGCTGGCAATAGAGTTATTCGTGCTCTTGGTGGTGCAGAAGTAAATTTAACTGCTGATAAGATTTATATGAATCAAAACGAAGCTGGTGATGGTTCTTATACTTTGGTTGACGATGCTGCTATAAAAGTTACTGATGGAGCAAAATTGAATGTTACTGCTACCAATGGTTTGGTTCTAAATGCAATTGGTGCAGAAGGCGAACTTGTCGATGCAGTGTATATTAGTGGGAATGGTTCTAAAGTTACTTTGGACGGTGGTACAGATACTAGAATTAATGGCAGTATCTACGCAACTGCTTATCAAAAAAGTGGTGCAACTGAAGAAAATATAACTGTAAATATCAAAGGCGATAATATAGTAATTGATGCTAAGGGTAATAAACGTGCTGTTGAAGCTTGGTGTGATTATCCCAATGCTTTAGATGATCAAGTAAAATTATATATTGGTGAAGCAGACGAGAATGGAAAAGTTCTAACTCAAAAAATAGATATTCAGAACTTTACTGGAGCTGGGATTTATTTAGCATATAATGGTACTCTTGCTGATATTAAGACTGAAGAATTAAATATTATTAGTAAAAATGGTGGAACAGGTCTTTATGCTGCCAGCGGTACTAGTGATGCACATAGACCTGACAACAATTCTGAAGATAGTGCAAGAATTCTTATCGGTAAAGATACTGTTACAACTATTGAAGTAAAAGATGTCGCGATTGCTGTAATGAGTGAAGCTATAGTTGATATTAAAGGTAATTTGACTGCTACTGCTAATGATGCACTTTTGGCTCGTGGCAATGCTCTTGTTAATATTAATGCTGATGATCAAGGTAAATCTTTGGGTAGTACCGTTGTATTAAATGGTGATGTTAATTTTAATTGGTCCTATAATTCTAAAACTAATGTTGATGCTAATGTGAATATTAATTTAGATGGTGAAGGTTCTGAATGGAATGGTAATACCAAAATTTCTTGGGATAAAAAAGCAACACAAGAATTAGACACATCCACTTTGTCTGTGCAAGAGTTTAATTTGCGTATAGAAAATGGTGCAGAATGGAATCCTAATGCAATTGTTGAAGAGACTACTTCTTATACAGACAGTAGTGGCGTGAGTCATCAAGAAGGTGTTGTATACACTGCGCTCAACAACCTCGTTCTTAATGATGGTACTGTAAACGTAGTTTCCGAAAAAATGAATGGTCAAACTTTGGAAATTGACGAAGCTTCTGGTATGGGTACTTTCGCAGTAGATAGTACGAAATCTGACCAAGTAGTAATTGGTAAAAAAGGTGATGATACTGAACTTACTGTAACTACAACTAATCAAGAATTAGAATTGAAAGATTTGGTCGATGTTGTTTCTACTAAAAATGCAGATGGCACTACTTCTAACGCTGCTGATGTTGTAGAAAAAACTGGTGGTACAGTTTACGAAAAAGAAAGTGCAACTGTAACTGATGGCGAACTTGGTGCGGTAACTAAAGTTGTAGACGCTGCTAACATTGCTGTAAACGATATGGCAGCTATTGGCTTGATGAGCTGGCGTGCAGAAATGAACGATATGAATAAACGTATGGGTGAACTGCGCAATGCTAACGGAGAGCATGGCGTTTGGGTTCGTATGGTTCGTGGCGAAAGCGAATACAACAGCGTTAAAAATCAATACAACCAATATCAATTAGGTTATGATGAAAAGCTCAGTGTTGATAAACGTTGGACTGTAGGTGTTGCACTTAGCTATACTGATGCAGAAAACAATTTTGCACAAGGCTCTGGCGAAAGCACTAACAAAGCATTGTCTATTTATGGTAGCAAACTGAATGATGATGGTACTTTTGTTGACTTGATTGCCAAATACGCTCGCCTTGAAAATGATTTTGAAACTTTTGGTGGTATGGGCGCAGCAGATTATGATGCTAATGGTTACAGCTTTAGTGCTGAATTTGGCAAACGTATCCAACAAGGTAAAGGCTTGTGGATTGAACCGCAAGTTGAATTGACTTATGGTAAAGTTGGCAGTGTAGATTATGTAACTGAAAATAAAGTAAATGTTGCACAAGATGGCATGGAATCCTTGGTTGGTCGTATTGGCTTTAGCCTTGGCAAAGATATTGAAAAAGGTAATGTATATGCTCGTGCATCCTACTTGTACGACTTTGACGGCGAAACTAAAGCAACCTTGAACAATGATGCAGTTCTTGAAAATGACCTTGGTGGCGGCTGGTGGGAAGTTGGTGTAGGTGCTAACATTAACCTGTCTAAAGTAACCTACATCTATGCTGATGTTGAAAAGACCTTTGGCGGCGAAGTAGACACCAACTGGCAATGGAACTTAGGCGTACGCTACAGCTTCTAATTTAATAAGCTCTACAGTAACTTGGTGACAGTTATCCCAGAATGCTTCTCTTGCCTATGGAGATTTACCTTGTCACTATGTATGGGAGCTACAAAAAGTAATTAAACGGCGGGCTTCGGCTCGCCGTTTGTTTGGGTTGCTCAAAGATCAAACTCGTAAGTTATTAGCTTTAAAGTTACTGGCTTACGAGTTAATTTTTAACTGGATAAAGTAGTGGAGAGGGCTCTTAAAATTTTCTTCATTTTTTGTAAAAAATAAAGAGGAGTTTTTCAATTTACGTCGAATAGACAGGAGGTACACAAAAATGTGAAAAATTAGAGGAGGCATAATAGTATGCATAGTTACAGCATGAACCTTGGCGGCAGAACTCTTACCATTGAAGCCGGCAAGATTGCAAAACAAGCTAATGGTGCTGTTTTAGTTCGTTATGGTGATACTGCAGTTGTAGTAGCAGTTACCGGCACCAAAACACCTCGCGAAGGTGTAGACTTCTTCCCTTTGACCGTTGACTTTGAAGAAAAAATGTATGCCGTTGGTAAAATTCCCGGTGGCTTTATTAAACGCGAAGGTCGTCCCAGTGAACAAGCTATTTTGACTAGCCGCTTGATTGACCGTCCTATTCGTCCCATGTTCCCCGATGGCTACCACAATGACGTACAAATCGTTGCAACCGCAGTTTCTGTTGACCCGGACAATGCTCCTGATATGCCTGCAATGGTTGGTGCTTCCTGCGCACTGTCCATTTCTGACATTCCCTTTGAAGGTCCCATTGCTGGTGTTCGCGTTGGCTTGATTGATGGCGAATTCATCATCAACCCCACTGTTGAACAAGCTCGCGCAAGCCTTTTGAACCTTGCTGTTGCAGGTACTAAAGACGCTATCCTGATGGTAGAAGCAGGTGCTAAAGAAGTTTCCGAAGAAACTATGCTGGATGCTATCTGGTTCGCTCATGGCGTAATCAAAGAATTGGTTGAATTCCAAGAAAAAATTGTTGCTGAAATTGGCAAAACCAAAATGGAAGTTCCCGTATACAATCCTCCTGCTGAAATTGCAGAAGAAATTGAAGCTTACGGCGCTGCTAAATTGAAAGAAGCTTTGATGGATGCTAACAAACTGGAACGTGAAGAAAACGTTGCTCGTGTTAAAGCTGAAATCGCAGAAGTTTTCATTGACAAATATCCTGACAACGCAAAAGACGTTGCTTACATTACCCAAAAACTGGTTAAGAAAATCGTTCGTCGTACCATTTCCGTTGATAAAATCCGTCCCGACGGTCGTCAATTGGATGAAGTACGCCCTGTAACCTGTGAAGTTGGTCTGCTGGCTCGTCCCCATGGCAGTGCGCTCTTCACTCGTGGTCAAACCCAAATCTTGAACGTTTTAGCTTTGGCTCCGCTGCGTGAAGCACAAACCTTGGACGGTCTTGGTGCAGAAGATACCAAACGTTACATTCACCACTACAACTTCCCGCCCTACAGCGTAGGCGAAACCAAACCCTTGCGTAGCCCCGGTCGTCGTGAAATTGGTCATGGTGCTTTGGCAGAACGCGCTTTGCTTCCGGTAATTCCTTCCGAGGATGAATTCCCGTACGCAATCCGTCTGGTTTCCGAAGTTTTGGAATCTAATGGTTCTTCTTCCATGGGTTCCGTATGCGCAAGCACCCTGTCCTTGATGGATGCTGGTGTTCCCATTAAAGCTCCTGTTGCCGGCGTAGCTATGGGTCTTGTTAAAGACGGCGAATATTTCACCATCTTGACTGACATCCAAGGCTTGGAAGATGCTCTTGGCGATATGGACTTTAAAGTTGCTGGTACCGATAAAGGTATTACTGCAATCCAAATGGATATCAAGATTGATGGTATCAACAAAGATATCTTCACCCAAGCATTGGCACAAGCTAAACGTGGTCGTGAATTCATTATGGGCAAAATGATGGCTTGCATTGATACTCCGCGTGCTGAACTTTCCAAATATGCTCCGAAGATTACTACTATCAATGTTGACCCTGATAAAATTAGCAAG
>JAFTMR010000031.1 GCA_017452325.1 Phascolarctobacterium sp.
AAAGTTCAATCATATCAGGACTCATAACCAATTACCTCCGTTTTCAGATTTTGGCTGTGCAGGTAAGCCAAGGCATTATCGATACCTTTGTGGGTACCGGAGATTTCGATAATCAAAGTACCAAAGGGAACATCTTTCAGTTGAGCGATGTTACCGAACAGAATACTTACGTCTACATCAAACTTCTTAACCATACCGGAAACGATGGGTTCGCCTGCAGAATCTCCCAAGAAGGAAATGCGTACGATGAGCTTGCTGCCTTCAACATATTGGCTATTCAGATTCATATTCCGGATGATTTCAGGAAGCTCTGCATTCATAACGCTCTTAGTAAATTCTTTGGTGGTTTCGTGTTGGGGATTGGTGAACACTTCAACCATATCACCTTGTTCAATGATGCTACCATTATCGATTACAGCAACACGATCACAAATTTCAGTTACTACTTCCATTTGGTGAGTGATGAGGACGATGGTTAATTGCATTTTTTTGTTGATGTCTTTGAGCAAATCTAGAATGGATTTGGTGGTTTGGGGGTCAAGGGCGCTGGTTGCTTCGTCGCAGAGCAGAACTTTCGGGTTGCTTGCCAGTGCGCGTGCAATACCTACACGTTGCTTTTGACCGCCGGAAAGCTGGCTGGGATAATAGTTAGCTCTGGTTTCCAGTTGTACCAGTTCCAACAAAGGACGAACGCGTTTATCAATTTCTGCCTTGCTCAAGCCTTGGATTTCCAGAGGGAAGGCAATGTTGTCATAAACAGTGCGGGATGCCAACAGATTAAAATGTTGGAAAATCATGCCAATGCCTTGGCGGGTTTTACGAAGCTGGGAGTCGTTCATGGAAGTGAGCTCTGCTCCGTCAACAAAAACTTGACCGGCAGTGGGGCGTTCCAACATGTTGATGCAGCGAACCAGAGTGGATTTGCCTGCACCGGACAAACCAATGATACCGAAGATTTCGCCGGCATTGATAGACAGGTTGGTAGTTTTTAAAGCGTGGATGTCGCCAGCTTTACTGTAATAGGTTTTTTCTACATTTACTAGTTCTATCATTTTTTATTTCCTTTCGAAAAGCTGTATAAGTACCATTATGCTGTGTTACAGCTCATTTACTTGCTCGACATACGCTAAGTACGCCATCGCTTCATAAATTTCGCTGTTCCTTGTCTTCTGGCACTTTTCCAGCTTTTAATTTCTACAAGTTAAATTAAAAACCACAAAAAACCCTTCAATCCAGTGTGTATCCACCAGATGAAGGGTACATTTCTTGCGCTTGGTATCTCTTCATCTGCCGGAATACTCCGTTGGATTTGGCACCGTTCACTAAAAGTGTGGTTGCCGTAGCTTCATTGGGCCAGTCCCTCAGCTACTCTTGATGAATTTCTTGTTAACTTAATGATTTAATACTATATTATCTTTCAAAAATTGTCAACAAAAATATTTCCGACGTCACAAAATTTTCCTTGACTTTCACAAGCTAAAGCGATAAAGTAGTATGCAAGTAGTTGAACAAATCGTTAAGAACGATGGAAGCTTGACTAGCGCACAAGGTTATGCTGGCAAGCTTAGGGAAGGAGTACGAATTATGGCAGCTAAATTAAAGGACCATTTGACTGACCAGCTTTTTGAAGCAATTTTAAGCTTAAAGGATAAAGAACAATGCTACAATTTTTTTGAAGATATCTGTACTATCAGCGAGCTGAAAGCTTTGGCGCAACGTTTGGAAGTTGCCCGTATGTTGGATGAGGGCTGTATATATGAAGCAATTGTAGAAAAAACAGGTGCCAGTACCGCTACTATCTCTCGTGTGAAACGTTGCCTGGTTTACGGTGCGGACGGATATAATTCTGTAATGCCTGTACTAAGGAAGGGGAAGGGAAGTAATGTTGAATAAGGTTTACCAAGTGCCCTATGGTACTAAAGATATATTGCCCGGTGAAATGAAGCGTCGTCGCTCCATCGAAAACGCTATCTTAGATGTTTTCGACAAATGGGGCTACGAGGAAGTAAAGACTCCCGGTTTTGAGTACGCCGATACTTTTGGCAGTGGGCTCAAGGATAATGACTTCCGCTTCTTCGACCGCAATAATAATTTACTGGTATTACGCAATGACATGACTGCTCCCATTGCCCGCTTGGCGGCAACCCGCCTGCAGCAGGGGGAAGGCGTAAAGCGTTTATGTTACCTTGCTAATTTGTACCGTTATGAAGAAATCCAGATGGGTCGCCAATGCGAGTTTGAACAAGCTGGCGTAGAATTCCTGGGTGCTTACGGAGCGGAAGCCGATGCTGAAGTAATCGTTCTGGCTGCCCAAGCACTGCAAGCCGCAGGACTGCAAGAGTTTGCCTTTAGCGTCGGTCACGTTGGCTTCATCAACGGTTTGGCAGAAGAAGCAGGCTTCACCGCTGAACAGGTTTTGCAGCTGAAAGACTGCCTGCGCCGTCACGATGCAGTTGGCTTGGAAGAGCTTGCTGCTCAAGCTAATATAAATGAAGAAATTAAACAGCTCTTTGGAGATTTCCTGTTCCTGCAAGGCGGGGTAGAGCTATTGGAACAGCTCAGTGCTGTTGTGAAAAATGAAACCTGCTTGGCGGCGCTCCAAGACCTGCGCCAAATTTATACTTTGGTTGAGGAACATGGTGCAGGGAAATATGTAAGCTTCAACTTGGGCTTGTATCGCTCCCTTGATTATTACACCGGGATGCTTTTTGAAGTGTATGTTCCCGAAATGGGTTATCCTGTAGCCGGCGGTGGACGTTACGACAAAATGATGCGTGGCTTTGGTATGGATTGCCCCGCAACCGGCTTCGCCATTGGTGTTGACCGGGTTATCCTTGCGTTGGAACGCAACACCAGCGACGAATACATTACCATCGCCATGCCCAAAGGCAAGCTGTTCAAGAAAAGCCTTGCTTATTTGGAAAAGGTGGGCTATGCTGCGGAAAACGTTACGGAAGACAGCCGCAAGCTGGTAATTACTAATGAAGAAACCAAAGTACGCTTCATCATTGCTAAAACCGTAGACGTGCCCACTTACGTTGAATATGGTGCGGCGGATATCGGTATCATTGGTAAGGATGTATTATTGGAAGAAAACAAGGACGTTGTGGAATTAGTGGACTTGGGCTTTGGCAAATGCCGCTTAATGCTGGCGGTTCCAGAAAAGAATTTGCGCCCTGCCTTGACCGACTACGCTCACCTGCGTGTGGCGACCAAGTACCCCAACTGTGCTAAGGCTTATTTCAATAAGCTTGGCATCCAAAATGAAATTGTGAAGCTGAACGGTTCCATTGAGCTTGGCCCATTGATTGGTTTAAGCGAATTGATTGTAGATATTGTAGAGACAGGTACTACTCTGCGTGAGAATAAATTGGTGGAAGTTGATTCCATCTTTACTGCAACTGCACGACTGATTGCTAATCGTGCCAGCTTTAAATTAAAATTTGCCCGTTTACACAAATTAGTAGAAGATTTACGAGCTGTTTTGAATGAGAGGGATAAATAAAATGATTGTAACTGATGCAAGAGCTATGAACGCTCAACAAATTGCAGATTTAATGAAGAAAAAAGCTTTTGACGAATGTGTGCTTTCCCCTGGGGTGCAGGCAGGTGTTAACGCTATGTTCGGCGCTCCCCTGACTGCGGCGCAGGTAGTGGACCGTATCGTTGCAGACGTGCGTGCCGAAGGCGACGCCAAGCTGTTTTACTACACCAATTTGATTGACAAGGTTGACCTGAACGCAGATAACATTCGCGTAAGTGAGGAAGAGTTTGCGGAAGCAGAAGCTTTGACTAAACCGGAAGTAGTGGCTGCCATTAAACGCGCTATTGACAATGTTACCAAGTTCCACGAGGAGCAAATGCATAAGACTTGGTTGACCAACCGTCCCTACGGTTCCATGCTGGGACAAAAGGTTACTCCTGTGGATTCTGTCGGTATTTACGTACCCGGTGGTACTGCGGCGTATCCTTCTTCCGTAATTATGAATGCTTGCCCTGCGAAGGTGGCAGGTGTGCCCAGAATTGTTATGGCAGTGCCTCCCGGAAAAGACGGCAAGGTTAATCCTTATGTGCTGGTAACTGCTAAAGCTATTGGCGTTACGGAAATTTATAAAATGGGCGGTGCCCAAGCGGTAGCGGCTCTTGCTTTTGGTACTGCAACTGTTCCTAAAGTAGAGAAGATTACCGGCCCCGGCAACATCTTCGTAACTTTGGCTAAGAAGGCTGTGTACGGCCACTGTGATATTGATATGCTGGCTGGCCCCAGTGAAATCCTCATTGTTGCAGACGAAACTGCTAACCCCACTTACCTTGCGGCGGACCTTTTAAGCCAAGCAGAACATGACCCCTTGGCAAGTGCCATCCTCGTAACTGATAGCGAAACTGTGGCAAAGGCTGTTGCAGAAGAAATTGAAGTGCAATTGGCGCAATTACCCCGTAAGGAGATTGCGGCGACTGCTCTTGCCAACTACGGACAAATCATTCTCGCAAGCGATATGAATACTGTAATTGAGATGGCGAACATCTCCGCTCCGGAGCATATGGAAATTATGACTAAGGCTCCCTTTGAAATTCTGCCCTACATCCGAAATGCAGGCGCAATCTTCCTGGGGCAATATTCCCCTGAACCCTTAGGTGATTACTACGCAGGACCTAACCACATCTTACCGACAGGTGGTACTGCAAAATTCTATTCCGTTCTGAATGTAGAAACCTTTATGAAAAAGACCAGTATCATTTCTTATACAGGCGCGGCCCTGGCTGCTGTTGCAGACGACGTTATCGCCATGGCTGAAGCGGAAGGCCTGCGTGCTCACGCCAACGCTATCCGCAAACGCGTGGAAGGGAAGTGAGCCTATGGCAGATTTTGAAATTCGCAAAGGCTTGGAAGCAATGGAGGAATATTCCGTTGAGCATGTGGCGGCAGACATTATCGTAAACGCTAACGAAAGTAATTACGATATGCCCGAAGCAGTGCGCCAAGCTGTACTTGATAGAACGAGCACTTTTCCTTTTAACCGTTATCCCCCTATTAAATCTGAAAACCTGTGCGAGGCTATCGCTAAGGAACTGGATTTGGATATTGCCAATGTAAAAATTGGTAATGGCTCCAGCGAACTACTGCAAGTTGCCTGCTATGTCTTTGGTGGTTACGGCAAGAAGATTGCCATTCCCTCACCGTCCTTTTCCATGTACGGGGAATACGCAACTTTAAGTGATAGCGTTGCGGCGCCATATCCTTTGACGGAAGATGGTTATGTTGATGCGGATGTGGTGATTGAGTTCTGCGAAAGAGAACGTCCTGCGCTGCTGATTGTGTGCAATCCCAATAACCCCACTGGCAACTACAACCATTTGGCTGTGATGGAAAGAATTATCGCCAACGTGGAATGCCCTGTAATTATGGACGAAGCCTATATGGAATTTGCCGACGGTAAGGACGTACCGCCCACAGACATGCGTCCCTTGAACAAGCTGTGGCTGGTGGCAGGCTCTACCTTGAGTTTGGTTGGCAAGTACAGTAATTTGATGGTGTTCCGTACTTTCTCCAAGGCTTATGGTTTGGCAGGCTTACGTTGCGGTTACGCAGTAGGTGCTGTTGGCGTAATGCGTTTGCTGGGCAAGGCATTGCTACCTTACCACGTGAACGCCTATACCCTGATGGTGGCGAAGACCTTGTACGAGAATAAAGACCTTTATAAAGAACAAATCAAGCTTGTCCGTAGTGAACGTGATAAAATGGCGGCGTATCTGGCGAAGTTAGGCTTCAAGGTTTGGGATACTGCTACCAATTTCGTAACCTTCCGGGCAGAGGGGGAACTGGCGTTAAGCCTGGCGCGTGCTTATGAGCTTAAATATCGCGACCGTAGCCTTGCTCCCCAGGTTGCCAGCGGCAAGATGATGTTCAAATATTTGATGGAAAACAGCATCCTCGTCCGGGATTATAGCGGACATCCTAAGCTGACCGGTTGCTTGCGTGTAACCGTAGGCAAGCCGGAAGAAAACTTGATTATTCTACAAAAACTTACTGCCTTGTGTACGGAGGTACAATTATGAGATGTGGCAGCGTGGAACGCAAAACTTTAGAAACTGAAATTTTTGCAGAACTGAATTTAGATGGCAGTGGTATTTGCCAAGTTAATACGGGCATTGGCTTCTTCGACCATATGCTGACCTTGTTTACCAAGCACAGCTTTAGCGATTTGACTTTGAAGGCTGTGGGCGATTTGGACGTGGATAGTCATCATACTGTGGAAGACTGCGGTATTGTGCTCGGTCAACTGCTGAAAGAAGCTGTGGGCGATAAGGCAGGCATGCACCGCTATGGTAACTGTTTCCTGCCCATGGACGAAGCTTTGGTACAAGTAGTGCTGGATTTCTCCGGACGTCCGTACCTTGTTTTTGATGGGGATATCCCCAAAGTGCAGCTTGGCATTTACGAAGCAGAGATGACGGAAGAATTTTTCCGCGCCGTTGCCATGAATGCAGGGATGACCTTGCACATCAGAGTTTTGTACGGCAAGAACACTCATCATATTATTGAAGCCATGTTCAAGGGCTTCGCTCGTGCTTTGGCAGAAGCGGTTGCTTACGATAACCGTGTGCAAGGCGTAATGAGCAGTAAAGGATTGTTATGAGCAAGCAAGTTGTAATTATAGATTATGGAATGGGTAATCTCCATAGCGTGACCAAGGCTATCGCTGCTGTTGGCGGCGAGCCCGTCATCACCAATGATAAGGACATTATCGCCGCTGCAGAAAAAATTATTTTGCCAGGGGTTGGTGCTTTTGGCGATTGTATGGCTAATTTGCACAAGTCCGGCTTGGTTCCCCTGATTATGGAGCTTTTAAATAGTGGCAAGCCATTCTTAGGCATTTGTCTTGGGATGCAAGTGCTCTTTGAAGGTAGCGACGAAGCTCCCGGAGTGGAAGGCTTGGGCTATTTCAAAGGTCAGGTTAAATATTTAAAAACTAATCATAAAATTCCCCACATGGGTTGGAATAAATTGGCTTTGAAAAATGCTTCTCCCTTGTTGGAGGAGGCAGAGGGTGAATTTGTCTACTTCGTCCACAGCTTCCATTGCGAGCCTGAGGATAAAGGCATTATTACTTCCGTCTGTGATTATGGTATGGAAGTTACTGCTTCCGTAGGCAAGGGTAGCGTGCATGCTTTCCAATTCCATCCGGAAAAATCCAGTCGCGCCGGCTTGGCGTTGTTGAAGAAATTTGTTGAGCTGTAAGGAGTGAGCGTCATGATTATTTATCCTGCAATAGATATCCGCGGCGGTCGCTGCGTGCGTTTAACAGAAGGTCGCTTTGATGCGGAAACAGTTTTTGCTGATGACCCTGCGGAAATGGCTTTGAAGTGGGCGGCGTGTGGTGCAGAATACTTGCATCTTGTTGACCTTGATGGTGCGTTGGCTGGTGAAGGGAAAAATATTCCTGTTATCAAACGCATTTTAGAAGCTGTCAATATTCCTGTTCAGTTGGGCGGTGGTATCCGCAATATGCAGGCTGTGGAAAAACTTTTGGAGCTGGGCATAACCCGTTTAATCTTGGGAAGTGCCGCAGTAAAAAATCCTCAATTAGTTGATGAAGCCTGCAAAAATTTCCCCGGTCATATTGCTGTGGGCATTGACGCTAAAAATGGCGAGGTTGCCATTGAAGGTTGGGGCAAGGGCAGTGGCGTAGCGGCTACTGAACTTGCTAAGCAAATGGCACAATATGGCGTGGATAAAATTATTTATACTGACATTAGCCGCGACGGTATGCTTAGCGGCGTAAACGTGGAGGCTACAGCGGAAATCGCCCGCGCCGGCGGCATTGAGGTTATTGCCAGCGGTGGAGTTGCTTCTATAAATGATATTAAAAATTTACTGCCTTATCAAAAGGATGGTGTAACTGGCTGCATCATTGGTAAGGCAATCTATACTGGCGCAGTTGACCTGCGTGAAGCGCTTGCTTTGGCGAAGGAGGGTTAAGATGCATACGAAAAGAATTATCCCTTGCTTGGATGTTAAGGCAGGACGCGTAGTGAAAGGCACTAATTTTGTAGGCTTGCGTGACGCTGGCGACCCTGTGGAGCTGGCGGCGACTTACGATATTGAAGGTGCAGACGAATTAGTATTTTTAGATATAACTGCTTCTGTGGAAGAACGTAAGGCTATGCTTGACGTTATCAATAAAACTGCGGGCGAAGTGTTCATGCCTTTAACCGTTGGAGGTGGCATTAGCACTGTGGATGATATCCGCAATGCTTTGCGCGCAGGCGCAGATAAGATTTCTGTAAACTCTGCGGCGGTGAAGAACCCCCAGCTGATTGCAGAAGGTGCAAAGCTTTTTGGTAGTCAATGTATTGTCCTTGCCATTGATGCTCGCCGCTCAGGCGAAAATAAATGGGAAGTTTATGTACATGGCGGACGTACCCCTACCGGTATTGATGCCATTGAGTGGGCGAAGGAGGGCGTAGCCCTTGGCGCAGGAGAAATTCTGCTAACAAGTATGGACGCAGACGGTACCAAGGCAGGCTACGACATTCCTCTGACAAAAGCCGTTAGCGAAGCAGTTAATGTTCCCGTAATCGCCAGTGGCGGCGCGGGTAAATTAGAAGATTTTTACGAAGTGCTTGCAGAAGGCGGTGCTGACGCAGTGTTGGCGGCTTCCGTCTTTCACTATAAAACCTTTACCATTCAACAGGTGAAGGAGTATCTGCGTGATAGAGGTATCGAGGTGAGATTATAATGCAGATAGATTTTTCTAAAATTAAATTTGACGACAAGGGCTTGGTGCCTGCCATCGTACAAGATGTGCGTACCAATGCCGTAGTGATGCTTGCCTATATGAATGGCGAAAGCTTGGCGCGTACTGTGGAAACAGGTTATACCTGGTTCTGGAGCCGTAGCCGCCAAGAACTGTGGAACAAGGGCGCGACCAGTGGCAATTTGCAAAAGGTTGTAGATATCAGCTATGACTGCGATGGCGATAGCCTGCTGGTACAAGTTGAACAAACCGGCGTGGCTTGTCATACCGGTGAATATTCCTGCTTCCATAATTTGCTGTGGAAACGTGACAACTTGCCTGTTCCCGAAATGGAAGGCATCCCCGGTGTATTGAGCGAGCTGTATCGCGTTATCCAAGAGAAGCGGGTAAATGGTGGGGAAAAATCTTACACCAAGTACTTGTTCACTTCCGGTCAAGACAAGATTCTTAAAAAAGTTGGCGAGGAAGCAGCAGAAACCATTATTGCTTCCAAGAACCACGCTAAAGACGAAGTGCTCTATGAAATGTCCGACCTGTGGTATCATTGCTTAGTGCTTTTGGCATACCACAACATTACTCCCAACGAGCTGTTGGCAGAGCTGGGTGGACGTAGAGCGAAAGAGAATAACTCTAAATATTAAAAGTAGAAAACCCACAATTGTTTCACGTGAAACAATTGTGGGTTTTGTTTTTATAAAAATTTTTCTGAAGATTTCACGTGGATTTCACAACTATCCGATAAAAATACAGGCAAAGAAAAGTTTTTACAGAATACTAGTCTTAACAAAGGGAGGGGGTAAGCGTGCAGGGATTTTCATGGCGAGTACGCATTGGTAGCAAACTGCTGTCTAAAGAAGCCATCCTGAATGACAAGCAAAGGATTATCTTTTTTAAACAGCTAGCAGTAATTTTAAATAGTGGTGTACCCTTGCTCAAGGGTCTTGCTCTTTTAAGACAGCGTGCTGATCCTAACATTGGCAGCATTTGCGTAAAGCTTATACGGAGTTTGAAGGCAGGCATGTCATTAGCAACTGCTATGCAGAATTGTGGTGATACCTTTCCTAATTTGGCAATAACCTTGGTGGCAGCAGGGGAACGTAGCGGTGAGCTGAACAATGTATTCTTGGAGATAGCTACATATTATGCTAAACAACGAGAATTGAAACAGTTTCTGTTGAAGGCTACCTTATATCCGCTATTTTTATTGACGGCATCTTTGGGAGTGCTATGTTTCTTTCTGGTATATGTTTTGCCTATGTTAGCCATGGTTTATCAAAGTCTGGGTGCACGCCCTGGGAGCATCCTACAGCTGGCGGTTACAGTGAGCAATTTTCTTGTTGTGCATAGCCGGGAGCTAAGTCTACTGTTATTGATAAGCTTGCTTTACGCTTATTCAAGACAGCAAGCATTGGCAAGATTTGGCTTGCGTCTGCCAATGGTGCGTGGCTTGTACGCTATGCTGTTAGAGATACGCTTTTGCAAATTATTAGGCTTGCTTTTGGATAAGGGCATTAGCATTACAGAGGCTGTGGATATTGTTATTATTACTATTGGTCAACGAGAACGTGCGCGTCAACTGAAAATCTTTAACGCTGCCCTGCGAAGTGGTGAAGCCATTAGCCTGGCGGTGAGTGCTTCCAAGAATGTATTTTCTCCTTTGACTGCGGAGCTTATCAGCATTGGTGCAGAAACAGGCTATTTGCCGCAGATGCTGAATGAGGCGGCTGTGATTTTAGAGCAAGATTTGCGCAACCGCTTGGAAAAAGCAAGAGAGCTACTATCCCCCTTACTGCTTTTGGTGGCGGCACTGATTACAGCTGTGGTGGTTTGCTCCGTTGTTAGCCCTTTGTTCGAGCTGTTTACAGCATTACCAGAATATAATTGAGGAGGTTTTTTATGAAAAGCAAACAAGCTGGTTTTACTTTAATTGAAGTTGTAGCGGTTGCGGCGCTTTTGGGCGTGTTAGTGACCATGGTTATGCCTTCCTTGGACGGCGCTAACACCAAAGTAAAGAATGCCAAGCTGCGTAATGATTTAGCGGCTGTTGACCAGGCCATTCAATTGTACAAAATGGAAAATGGCAGTGTGCCGGATACCTTGGAGGCTTTGCAGACAGAATATATTTCTGGAAGCAGTGAGTTTAAAGATGCTAAGGGGGAAGCCTTAACCTATACTGCCAGTGATACCACCTATACTCTTACAGGCAAGAACGCTGCAGGAGAGCTTATTACTTCCGGTGGTAGTAGCGCGTCAGAATAGGCAGAAGGGATTTTCCCTACTGGAAGTGCTAGTGGTAGCCGCTGTGCTTGCCGTACTTACAAGTATGCTCCTGCCTCAAAGCCTTGTTTATACCAAACAGCTTGCTAAGCTGGAAGTACGAGCAGCAGCGAACTTGCTGGCTGCAGATATGCGCAAGCTGCAGCAACAAGCTCTTTTTGGCGAAGGAGAGCAAAGATATCTACGTTCTCTGAGTAGTGGCTATGATTTTTATCTGCGAGGGAAAAAGGTGGGGGAAGTTCGCTTTGCTGATAATGGCTGGGACGTAGTGTTATCGTGGCCTAAGCGTTTTAACGTGCAGTTTGGTGTTAACGGTGCTCCTGCTGCCACCGGAACTTGGGTACTGCGCCATGGCAAGGAAGCTGGTATTAGCTGTACGGTAGCTGTGCAGCCGGTAACAGGAAGGATTGTAATAAGTGAAGGCGAGTAAGGGATTTTTACTGGTGGAGCTAGCGGTAGTATTTTTGGTAGTGGGAACGCTCTTGCTTTGCGTTACTACTAGCTTTGGAAGAAGCGCCCAAACTTTAAACTTTGTTCAGAGCGTACGGCAGGCACAGGCTTTGGTAGAACAATCCTTGCTTGGGGGAGCTATTGATTTGCCGGACGGGTGGCAAGTACATATGGAAGAACGTAATTTACAGGGCATTACCTTGAGGGAGGTACAGATTATTGAAGCAAAAAGTGGCAAAATCATTTTCAACCTCCTGCTGGTATGGTAAGGAAGCAGGCTTTCTTATAGGAGAACTGCAGCTTACTGTTGCCGTTATAGCTTTGGTCACTGCCCTTTTGTACGGAGACTTTTACCAGATAGTACAAGGCTGGCACAAAATGTTTATTGATATGCAGCTGCGAGATGCGGGAAGATATATGTGCAGTATTCTGGAAAAGGATTTGTGCTATGAGGGCAGGCTGATTACCTTGAGCGAGGATTACAGAGGTAATTCTAAACTGATATGCCAAACGGGACACGCGGGCAAAGTTTATACCTACACTTGGGAAAACAAAGGCCTTTATAAAACAACCAAGACTACTAATACCAGTGGCAAGAATCCCTTGTTCATACCAGACTGTCAAGTTGTCGAGTGGCAGGTGGCTAGAGCGGGGGAACACCTTGTCAGACTAAAGTTTGTATTACAAAAGCAGGGACGTAGGCAAAGCGTGGAGCAGATGCTGTACTGCTTCAACGGAAGTGTGGTTTATGAATAGTGAACGTGGTAATATCAGCATCATATTTTTAGTTGTAGGTTTGTTTTTGATGGTGGTGGCTCATTTAGTTATGATGTATGTGGGACGGGATGTGGAGTTAGAGAAAGACTATTGGCGTGGCAGACAACTGCGGTTGCTTTGTGCAACTGCCATCCAGCGTTTTGCACAGGAAGAACAGTTGGAGGCAGGGGAGAGCGTTTTGTTTGAAGCCGCCCTGCAGCCGGGAAATGTTCCTGTACAGCTGAGTCGTAATGTTTATTACAGTGATGATGGTTATTTTAAACAGCTTGAGCTGAGTGCTGCAACGGAGGAAGACCATCATACTCTAAGACATCTACAGTTTCGGCTTGATGAGGAAAAGCTATTACAAGCTCAAGGAGCTATGCTCATTAGCGGTAAGGGTTTGTTGGGAGCGGAGTTTTTAGCTGACGAGGGAATATATACAAGCGCAGAAGAAGTAACCATACCCCCGTTAGGCTTTCTGAAAAATACCGGTACAGCAAAGCGGAGTGTTTCTTCCTTGGGAATGGATGATGTGAAGCAGTATGGCTTGGACAAACGCTTTTACTATTTAACGGTAACCACGAATCCCACTACCTTTTCTAAAAACATGAAGGTGTATGGTACGGCGGTTATTGCCACAGAAGGTAGTATTATTATTGAAAGCGGCTGCCAATTCTTTGATAGGGTAATCTTCCTCGTTAGGGGCACGTTAACCATCAAGGATAATGTGCAGCTGCCTCAAGCTTTGGTGCTGTCTTACGGTAAGGTTAGTATAGGTGCGGGCTGTAAGATTGCCGGCGTAATTTTTAGTGGCGGTAATATAGAATTGGGAGGAGTCTCAGAACTGACTCATGATGAGAGTGTTGTAGCGCCATTCTCATCAGCGTTTTACATTTTATAACCTCTGTTCCAGAAGAACTGGAAGTTTTAAGAATTATTTTAAAAGGTCATATCAAAGAAGAAGGGAATGTTTCACGTGAAACATTCCCTTTTGTCGTAAGCTGGTTATAAAATTTTAGATGACCTTATAAAGAGTAAAGCCCTGGGTATCACAGGATACAAGCTTGTACTGCACGCCGTTCCGCTCTTCTTCAAAGACTGACAGGTGATTTTCGCCGTGGATGTGTCCATAAACGCAAGCCCTTACTTGGAAGCGTTCGAGCAAATCGGTAAAGATGGTTGTTTCCGTAGGTGCGAAGAGGGGCGGATAGTGGAGGGCTACAATAATGTGCTTGGCTCTGTTTGCCTGGGCTGCCTGTAAGGAAAGCTCCAAGCGGATACCCTCCCGTTGGTAAATTTTATTGTCGTCTTCCGTAAAATTGTCGGAAGAGGGCAGAATCCAACCGCGAGTTCCGCAGATGGCAACGTCGTCAATCATAATGCAGTTGTTTTGCAGAAACTGGAAGTGGTTGCCGTAAAGAGCCTGCATTTTCTTGAGGCTTGTCCACCAGTAATCATGGTTGCCTCTTAATAAAATCTTTTTGCCGGGAAGCTGTGCTAACCATAGTAAATCTTCCTCTGCTTCTCGAAGCTGCATGGCCCAGGAAATATCGCCACAGATGATAACCGTATCTTCGTTGGTGATGGTAGCAAGCCAGTTGCTTTGGAGTTTTTCTTTATGGGCTAACCAGTGCTCGCCAAAAATTTCCATAGGCTTTTTGGGAGGTTCACCGGATAGGTGTAGGTCGCCAATGGCGTAAATGCTCATAATTTAAATCCTCTTTTCTTTCTTGTTTTAGTATAACATAGAAAATCCATAGAAGCACCATTTAACTTTGCTGTTATAAATGGTCTGCGCAACGTAGCATTGCGGAACAAGTTTAGTTTATTTTATTATCCGGTGCTTTTAATAGGAAGGATTGTATTCAATATTAAGGAAAAGATAGCTATTGTAGGAGTAAAAGTTTTGGCAGGAATATTTTACTTCTGCATAGAATATTTACAAATACGAAAATCAAAATTCAACATGGAAGTTTTTGCTGGACGATAGAATTTGATGCAGGAGGATATAGATTATGGAATTAACCGCTGTTGCGCAGCTGCGACGTATGGTATTGGAGCATTTGGCACGTTATACTTGGGAGGATAGGCTAAAGGAGAGCGTGTACGATATTTTGCAGGAGGTTCGCGAGGATACTCCGCGTTACCGTTGCTGTGTTTATAAGGAAAGGGCAGTGTTGAAGAATCGTATTGATATGGCTCTGGGGCAGACCTGCGACCAGAATATCATCGAGGCTTCTAAACGAACCTTGCGTAACGATATTGATAGCTCTCTGCCAGTTATTGATGTGTTGCCTGCTGCCTGTGACCAATGCCCCATTGAAGCTTATTTCGTAACGGATGCATGCCGTCATTGCATTACTCATAAATGTATGAACAACTGTCCCAAGAAAGCTATCAGCATTATTCAGGATAGAGCTTTTATTGACAGAAATAAATGTATTGAATGTGGGCGCTGTAAGCAGGTGTGCCCCTATGGTGCTATTATAGAAATCCATCGTCCCTGCGTGCGTGCCTGTGCTTTAGGAGCAGTTACCATTGGCGAAGACAGGAAGGCAAAGATTAACCACGAGATGTGTGTGGAATGTGGTGCGTGTCGTGCTGCTTGTCCCTTTGGTGCTATTGACGAGCGTAGTAGTATTGTGCCAGTTATTATGAATATCAAGACAGGTGCCAATGTTATTGCTATGGTTGCCCCCTCCATCGTAGGACAGTTTGGTTTGAAGGTTAAGCCCGACCAGATTTATACTGCATTGAAGTTGGCAGGCTTTAGCGAAGTGGTAGAGGTTGCTGTTGGTGCCGACATTGTCAGTGTGGAAGAAGCAGAGGAGTATATTGAAAAGGTGCCTGCGAAGCAGCCTTATATGACCAGCTCCTGCTGTCCTGCCTTCGTAAAAATTGTTAAGAAGTATGTGGGAGGAGCGGCAGATAAAATTTCTCATACTGTTTCGCCCATGGTAGCTACTGGCAGATGGCTTAAAGAACAATATCCCAATGCAGTTACTGTGTTCATTGGTCCTTGTATTGCCAAAAAATCTGAGGCAAAAGAAAACCCTGAATATATCGATTACGTACTAACCTTTGAGGAAGCAATGTGCTTGATGGAAGGTAAGGATATTAAGGTAGAAAGCGTAGAAGCGGCAGAGTTTATTCGTGATGGCTCCAAGATTGGCTTGGGCTTCCCTCTGACTGCAGGCGTTACTGCCGCGGTGAACGCTACTGTTACTGCTAAGGGTGGTAGTGTGCGGGCAACCCATTACGCTTCCGGAGTTGATAAATGCGTAACTGATTTGACTGCTGTGACTAAGGGTGAGATTGACTGCAGTTATTTTGAAGGTATGGCCTGCTCCAATGGTTGTATTGATGGCCCCGGAACTATTGGGGACTTCCGTCTGACCAGGGTTGCTTTGACCAAATACGCAGAAGTAGCTCCTGTAACTGCTGCTGTGGACAGCAAACATATTAAATAATTATTGACTATGGTAATTTAATGCGAAGGGTAAATAGCCCTTCGCATTCTTTTGAAATATATCTTTGTGAAAATAAGCGAGGTGTGGTAAATGAGTAGGCGCGTTATGGAAGTTGCTCTAGGCAATGAGCCCGCTGATATCTTAATCGTAAATGGTAAGGTTGTTGACGTGTTGACAGGCGAAATTTACGACGCCAATGTTGCCATTGCGGAGGGAGTTATCGCAGGCGTAGGTGATTATCACCAAGGTAAAAGGGTTATTGACGCTACTAATAAATATGTTCTGCCAGGGTTTATCAACACTCATTGCCACGTGGAAAGCTCAATGGCTGTGCCGCAAAATTATTGTGGGGAAGAATTACGCTGGGGCGTAACTACTCTCGTGACTGACCCTCACGAAATTGCCAATGTTGCCGGCGGCGAGGGTGTGAGGTATATGCTTGAAGCTACTCGTGAACTGCCCATCAATTATTATGTGCAGGTTCCCAGCTGCGTTCCCGCCACTCCCTTTGAACACGCAGGTTGCGTGATGGAAGCGAAGGATATGGAAGAACTGATTAACTTAGAGGGTGTTCTTGGCTTAGGAGAGATGATGAACGTCCCCGGTGTTTTGGGTAATGATGCTTCTGTACACGCTAAGCTGGATTTATTTAAGGATAGAATTATTGATGGACATGCGCCAATGGTTAGTGGTAAAGCATTACAAGCCTATGTTGGCTGTGGCATAGCTACGGACCATGAAAGCATCAGCTGGGAAGAAGCCAAGGAAAAACTGCGTGTAGGCTTGGCGGTGCTGGTGCGGGAGGGGAGCGCTTCTCGCAATTTAAATGATATAATCAAGGGAGCTGTCCGAGATAAAATTTCTACAAGACGAATGGCCTTCTGCACTGATGATAAGCATTTGGCGGATATTCGTCGGGAGGGAACTATTCGCCACTGCGTAAGGCAAGCCATTGCTCTAGGGCTGGAGCCTGTGCAGGCAATTCAGATGGCGACTATTAACGCGGCGCAAATTTTTGGCTTGCGTAAGTTGGGGGCGCTTGCTCCTGGTTGGCAGGCGGATGTCCTCGTCGTTGATGACCTTTCCAATTTGAAACCGGAGCATGTCTTCCACAAGGGTGAGGAGGTTTTGGTGAAGCTCAAGGTTGTTTCGCAAGCTATTGTTAGCGCTGACCTGCGAGGTAGCGTGAACGTCGCGGACTTTACGGAAGAAGTTTTCTCTCCTGCTCAGTTTGCTATGGACAAGGAATATCCTGTGCTTGAAGTTTTGCCGGGGCAAATCTTTACGGAGCGTGGCAGTGTGAAGGGGAAGGAAGTAGCTTATTTGCTTGAGGAAGGCAAGCTGTGCATGCTTGCGGTTCTGGAACGTCATCACGCTACAGGAAATATTGGTATTGGACTTATGCGTGGTTACGGCTTGGGCAAGGGGGCGGTGGCGACAACTGTTGCTCACGATTCTCATAACTTAATCGTGGCAGGCACTAATGCCAGGGATATGTATGTGGCGGCGCAGGAACTCATCCGCGTACAGGGTGGTTACACCTTGGTAAGTGAAGGTGCGG
>JAFTMR010000032.1 GCA_017452325.1 Phascolarctobacterium sp.
AGATGCTTGTGCTTGGTTTCCAAAAGAATTGCTGTACGCAGGGGCACAATCGCTACCATCTTTTCACCGGTGTAAACCTTTTCCACCGCTTCCGCAGGGCTTTCCGTATAGGTAATGTTCTGTCTGTTCAGCTTGGCAGCGTAGTCCAAGGCTGCCTCTTTACCTTTAAGCTGCCAAATGGAGGTAATCATACTGTAGCTTGCTCCGCCATTAACGTAATCCGGCATGGCAATTTCGTGCTTGAACTCCGGCAGCAACAGCTCTTGCCAGGTATCCGGTGCGTATAAGCCGTAATCGCGCAGTTTGGTAGTATTACTAATGAAGGCAATGTATTCCAAATACAGGCTTGTCCATTGACCTTGGCGACTGCGCAGTTCTGCAGGCATTTTGTAAAATTCCTGGGGCTTATAGGGGCTAAGCAGGCTTTGCTGGTCTGCAAGGTAGTATTCTTCTGCAGTGCCTCCCAGCCAGCAGTCAAATTTATGCTCACGCAAGAAGTCCATCCGCTCACTAAAGGGAGCCGCAGGCATGTACTCTACCTTCACTTCCACACCGTACTTTTTAGCATACTCCCCAACTAAAAGCTCTGTTACTGCCCTGCTCATACTGCTGCATACATTCAGCTCCAGCTTGGGCGCGCCATTGGCATCCACCTTCTTAGGTTGTGTATTTTCAGCACAGCCACTTACTACAAAAAGGGTAAGCAGAAGCAGTGCACAAATTATTTTCTTCATTATATATGTATCTTCCTTTCTGCTTACCATTATAGCATACACTTGACTAATTTTACAAAAGCGTTAGAAGTATCAGAAGGCGCGAAGCAACGAGGCTTGTGCCGCGAAGGCGTACTGGTGGTACGTCGAGCAAGCAAACGAGTTGCGACAAAGCATAATGGTGCTTCTAACGATTTTCTAAAAAGAAAGAACGCTGTACTTTCCAGTACAGCGTTCTTGAAGCTCTAACTTAGTCTTTACTAAATACCATAGTCTTATCAAAGTCCAAATAAACAGTGCTTCCGTCAGGATAAGCATCTACATCTGCACCTTTTACGATTACGCGAATAATGTTATCGCCGCATTGTACGCGATAGTCAACAGCGTCGCCCAAGTAGAAGCGTGCTACCATGGTGCCTGCCAATTGACCGCCATTAGCGGAGATGCTGATATTTTCCGGACGAACTGCAATGGTTGCGTCGCCGGTAATATCGGTGGGGTTAGCGAAGGAAACATTGGTGCCTTTAATGAATACGCGGTCACCTTTAGCTTCGCCAGGAATGAAGTTAACCAAACCAATGAAGTCCGCAACCATTTTGTTTGCCGGATTGGTGTAGATTTCATGGGGATGACCGATTTGTTGAACAACACCTTTGCTCATTACAACTACGCGGTCACTCATTGCCATTGCTTCGCCTTGGTCATGGGTTACATAAACAACGGTGATGTTCAATTTCTTTTGGATGGACAAAATTTCAAAGCGCATGCTTTCGCGCAGCTTAGCGTCCAAGTTGGAAAGAGGTTCGTCCAAAAGAAGCAAGCCCGGTTGTGCAACCAGTGCACGAGCCAAAGCTACACGTTGTTGTTGACCACCGGAAAGCTGATGGGGATAACGTTCGCCGTATTCACCAAGGTGAACCAGCTCCAGCATTTCTTGTACGCGTTTAGCGCGGGTTTCTTTGTCTACCTTTTGAATTTTCAAGGGATAGCCAACGTTTTCTGCAACGGTCATGTGGGGCCAAACTGCATAGGATTGGAACACCATACCGATATCGCGTTTTTCAGGAGGAGCGAAGGTTCCTTTTTCGGAGGAGCTTACGCATTTTTCACCAATATAAATTTCACCTTCGGTTGCACGTTCAAAGCCTGCAATCATACGTAGGGTAGTGGTTTTACCGCAACCGGAAGGACCTAATATGGAAACGAATTCGCCATCTTTTACAACTAAATTAAAATCGTCAACAGCGGTTACCGCGCCGAAACGTTTAAATACATGTTCAATACGTACTTCAGACATTTATTACACTCCTTCTTAAATACCTACATTACCTTTGGTAATCTTGTTGAGAATCAAGTTGCCAACCAGTACAACACCCAAAATGATTACGGAAAGTACGGAAGCATTTTGCGCATCTGCATAGGTTTGCAAATCGTACAGCAATACGCCGATGGTTTTGGTTTCAGCGCCGTACAGCAGCAAAGACATAGTCAATTCGTAGAAAGACGGCATGAAAATCAAGAACCAGCCTGCAATTACGGAGGGAGCAATAAGAGGAATGATAATGTCTTTACAGCATCTGAGCCAATCAGCACCGGAGTTGAGCGCAGCTTCTTCCAGGGAGCTATGTACTTGGCTAAGAGAAGCAGCGATGGTGCGAACAGACATGGTCATGTATTTTACCAGATAGCTGACTACCAAAATCCAAACGGTGGAATACAGGTTCAAGCCATAGTTGCCGGAGAAGGTGATTACCAACGCCAAAGCGATTACGATACTAGGAGTACTACCGCCGATAACGGTTAAGAGGTCAGGAATGGTTCTGCCTTTAACTCTGGTTTTAACAGCCAAGTAAGCAACGAACAGGGACAGCGCAGTACCGATGGTTGCAGCCAGAACTGCATAGATAACGGAGTTCCAGATGCATTCCAGATATTGAGCACTGGTAATAACGGGAATCCAAGATTCAAAGCCCAAGTTGTCAAGAGTAACAGGCTTGGACATACTCTTCAGCAAGGAGGTTACAACGATGGAGCCCAAGGGGATGATTACGGAAATCATACCGTAAGCGCCAACTGCACAGAATGCAGGCCATTTCCATTTGCCCAATTCAACGATGTTGGGGCGAGTGGATTTACCGCTGATGGTAGTGTAATCTTTTTTGCCAATCAGGTAGGTCATGGTAAAGAGCAGGGAGTTTGCCAAGAACATCAGGGACGCTGCCAAAGCGGTTGCTTCGCGCACGCCTTCGATGCTGCCCATGTAAACATAGGTTACGATACGGGTGGTCAAAACTTCGATATTACCGGGCATACCTACGATGGAGGGAATACCGAAGCAGGAGCCTGCTGCGATGAATACCAAGAGACCGCCTGCCAAAATGGAAGGAGCCATCAAGGGCAAGGTTACGTCAATCAGGGTACGCAAGGGAGAAGCACCGGATACACGAGCAGCTTCTTCCAAGGTGGGATCCATTTTTTCCATAGCGCGGGAAATGGTGATGAATGCGAAGGGAGAATAGAACAGGGTCAGTACCCAAGCCAAGCCCCAGAAGGTGTAAATATCAAAGGGAGCTTGAGACAGGCCTAAAATGTCCTTGAAAAAATTGTTCATATAGCCAACACTGGGGTTGAGCAGTTGTACCCAAGCGATTGCGCCTACATAAGGGGGAATCATATAGCTGGAAACCAGCAGGGTACGGAAGTTCTTTTTGCCCGGCATATCAGTACGGCCAACCAGCCAAGCAAGGGGGAAGGTAATAATTACACTGGCGACCATAACCAATAAGGACAGGTTGATTGTATTAGTAAGCGCGCGCCAGTTAACATCCTGACTATACACTGCGCGATAGTTGTCGAAGTTAATGCTTGCATCATAAACCACGCTATCGTAAAGCAATACGCCCATGGGGAATATTACAAAATACAAGAGCAGCAGTACAGAAAGGGATATAACAATAAATTTGCTATTAATTCTTGATAACATGAAAAACTATTTTCTCCTTTCCCTTAAAGATTAAGGGGTAACGGGGGTAGACTAAGGTGATTTTCCTCTAAAAAAGCTGTTAAAACAGCCCTCTTTTATAACGTGGGAAAAACAGGGAGCGTAAAACGTCCCTGTTTTCCCATATTATTACAAAAAACTTTTAAATTAACTTAACGGAAAGATTATTCCATAACGCGTTTACGGAATTCTTCTTTGATTGCTGCGTTGTTATCAGCAAGTTTTTGCCAGTTAACTTTAATTCTGTTTTCAACCAATTTTTTGGTTTCAACGGAACCGATAGGCTCTTTTACGTCGCCACGAACGGAGTGCATCCAGCCTTTAACAACTGCTTCTTGACCTTCTTTGGACAGCCACCAGTCAACCATAGCTTTAGCGCCGTCAGCATTTTTGGTGGTTTTGAAGATTGCAATCGGGGAAGGAATGTTGATAACGCCTTCTGCCGGATAGGAAACTTTCAACGGTTCTTTTTTGGTTGCAGCAAGTTTCAGGATGTTTTCTTCCAGAATCATTGCAGCAGCATATTCGCCGGTCAACAATTTGTTTTGAATTGCGGAGTTACCGGATTCAACGCGGATGCCGTTAGCTTTCAGTTTGTCGAAGTATTCCCAACCGAATTTGTCAGCCAATGCGCCAACTGCTACATAAGCAGTACCGGAGAGCATCGGGTTAGGCATAGCGATTTTGCCTTTCCATTTCGGATCGGTCAATTCTTGCCAGGATTTCGGAGCGTCTTCTGCTTTCAGTTTGTCAGCGTTGTAAGCAATGATCATGTTGCAAACACGAACTGCATACCAAGCACCGTTTTCAGCTTTATCAGCGATAACGTTGTTGTGTTCTTTGGATTTGTAAGGCATGAGCCAGCCTTCTTTGTCCAATTTCAGATAGTAGGAGGGGTCAGCAACCATCAATACGTCGGTGCCAACTTTGTTAGCTTTCATTTCGCCGGTGATTTTGGTTACAACTTTTTCAGTGCCGCCTTGGAACCAGTTAACTTTCATTTCAGGGAAAGCTTTTGCCAAGTTGGGTTTGCACATATTGTCGATGATGTCAGGATAAATGGAGGTATAAACCATTACTTCGCCTTTAACACCTTTAGCAGCTTCTTTTTTGTCGCCGCCACCGCAACCAGCTACTGCTACGGATAATGCCAACAATGCAGCTGCACCTAAAACCCAAGTAGATTTTTTCATTCAAAAACACTCCTTTTCAAAATAAGTTTTTATAAATAGGCATAGACATTTCTAGACTACTGCTTTAAGAATTCTCTATTGCCTACAAATTTCCTGCTTACAGTTTACAAAATCTTTCACCCAAATTTAAAACTTTTGTCACAGTAACGCTTTAAGCGTAGACATTCCACCACCATCTTACAAAATGCGCACTTTGTCCTGCCTGGAACAATATCGTCCCGTTATTTTGTAATTAAAAAATTCAGCTCCCACGCAGGGATGTAGGGATGCTTGCGCAAGTAAATTTTGTATTCCGGAACCAGCTGCCAAATTTGCAAGGGCAACCTGAATAAATCAACATCGTAGTGATAAGCAGCTATGAACATTTTGGGCTGATGCTCCCTGATTAAATAAGCTCCTCCCTGTAAAGCCTGCACCTCCGCTCCTTCAACATCCATTTTAATGTAGGAAACAGGCAAGCCCTGCGCCAAATTATCAATGGAATTTACGGGAACAGTTTTCTTCTGCACTGCAAGGAAGGTGGATTGCCTTCCCCCGCTGTCGGAAAAGCCTAGTTCTCCCGCCTCGCTCCACACGCCGCACTGGTGCACTGTAATATTACCTAAGGCTTCTGCCATGGCGGTAAGCTTTCTGCAATTACGACGGTCAGGCTCTACAGCGATAATGTGCTGATACTTGCCGCCAGTCAAACCTAGGAACTCCTCCACCGTATCGCCATTGTAGGCTCCTAAATCCATATACACCTCGTTTTCGCCAAAGGTAAAGAGCTGGCGCAAATCTTCCTCACGACTACTATCGCAGTCAAAAAGATACTCCACCTTCCCGCTCAGCTTGTAGTTCAGCGTAGCAGCAAAGGTTTCTCGCGAAGGCTCGTCTGCTAAATTATCGTAAACCTTTTGCAGCTCCGCCTCGTGCTTTTCCAGCCAGGCAAGGCTTACGGTTTCCGGCTCGTCAAACAGGGGCAAATGAGGAGCCAAAGTTTCGTGGCGTGCCGCCAATTCCTTAAAGCGGGCTATAACCTCGGGGCGCTCACTGGCGAAGGCAATGATAATCAAAATGTCCTCTCCAAATTGAGCGAGGATATCCGCATACCTTTGCACTGTGAACCCGCGGAAGGCTTGCCCGCGAACAAACTCGTCGCTGGCGAAGATACCGCTAATTTTTACGGAGTGCTCCTCACACCAGTCCACAATCTTATCCGCACCATTACCCATACCGTATAAGATGATGGGTTTGGTTGTACGCTCCATACGTTCCCACACGCTAAGCTTCTCTTTTATAAAATTCAGCATAAATATTCCTCCAAACTTCTTATTACAATTATACACTATCTACAAATTGCCTCAATACTGCTTTATATATTTGAATACTTATGTTAAAATATATTCTATACAAAAACTCTCGGAGGTTTTATTATGTCCTTACTTGAATCCGGCGAAAACTATTTAGAAACTATCCTTGTCCTGACCCAACGCAACGGCAGTGTGCGTTCTATAGATGTTGCCAACGAAATGAATTTTACCAAAGCTAGCGTTAGTCGTGCCATGAGCATCCTCAAACGTGAGGAATACCTCTGCATGGAAACCGATGGTCGTTTAGTGCTGACCGAAAAGGGCTTGCAAAAGGCTACCTCTGTTCTGGAGCGCCATTTAATCTTGACCCGCTTCATCAACGAGGTTTTGGGCGTGCCTGAAGAAATTGCGGAGAAGGACGCTTGCCGCATTGAGCATATCATCAGCCCGGAAACCTTTGACGGAATTAAAAATCAATTACAAAAATAAAAGCCTTGCAAAATATAATCTTGTCCCCAAGCAGCTTACCTGCCTAGCGTGCTACCAATGCGCTACCGCTTGCTAAGCTGTTTTTTATTTCTTCTCCCATTCAAATAGTTTTGTAAGAATTTTTTGCATTGTCAAAAGTTTTTACAAATGATATAATTTTGCTATTGATTATTTTAAAGAGAGGATGTTATTGATGCCCTTAGTTATCTCTGCTTTAGTAACTTTTTGGGTAGGTTATTTAATCTACAAAAAGTTCAAACCCCAACCGGTCCTTTTCATGGGTGGTATGCTGCTAATGTATTTAGCTGTTATCCTCGGTTATGGACAAATTTTAGGAGCGAAGGCTACTACAGGCTGCGCTTTCTTTGACGCCTTTGAATTTATCCGTAAAACTTTCAGCTCTAACGCTGCCAAGCTGGGCTTGAACATTATGGCCGTAGGCGCTTTTGCCCGCTATATGGATAAAATCGGTGCTTCCCGCTCTTTGGTTCGTTTAACCATTAAACCCTTGCTGGCACTTAAATCCCCTTATCTTGTAATGTCCGGTACCTGGGTTGTAGGTATGCTCATCGGCTTGTGCATTAACAGTGCTTCCGGTTTGGCAATGCTCTTGATGGTAACCATGTTCCCCATTTTGATTGGTCTTGGTGTAAGCCGCCTTTCTGCAACTGCAGCTGTAGCTACTACCCTGTGCTTTGACTGGAGCCCCAGCGACACCGGTACCATCTACTCCGCAGAAATGTCTGGCGTTGACCCGGTAATTTACTGGAGCCACTACCAAGTTCCCATTGTTGCAGTTGCCTTCGTTGTTGTAAGCGTACTGCACTACTTCACCCAAAAATATATGGATAAAAAAGATGGACATGTGGTTCAACCCATGGAAGTTGAAAAGGTACAGGACGAATCAGATACCGCTCCGCTTTGGTACGCAATCCTGCCCGTTATCCCCCTGTCCTTAATTCTTTCCTTCAGCTCTCTCTGGATTACCACTATTAAAATGAACATCGTTATGGCAATGTTCATTGGTCTGTTCATTGGTGTATGCTGCGAATTCATCAGATGGCGCGACGGTAAAAAAGTATTTGACGATATCCAAACCTTCTTTGATGGCTTGGGTATGCAAATGGCTAACGTAATTACCCTTATCGTTGCAGGTCAAACCTTTGCTCAAGGCTTGATTTCCATGGGCGCAATCAACACCTTGATTGAAGGCTCCAAGAGCTTAGGCTTCCCGCCGATGGCAATGATGCTGGTTATGGTTGCCATCATCGGTGTTTCTGCTATCGTAATGGGCAGCGGCAACGCTCCCTTCTTTGCTTTCGCTGCACTCACTCCGGCTGTTGCTGCTCACAGCGGTTTGCATCCGGTACTGATGCTCCTGCCCATGCACTTTGCAGCTTCCATCATGCGTAGCTGTTCCCCGATTACTGCGGTTATCGTAGTATCCTCCGGTATGGGTGGCGTTTCATCCTTCGATTTGGTTAAGCGCACTGCTATCCCCATGATGGGCGCAATGCTCGTAACCATTGGCATGACCTTCTTCTATTACTATTCCAATTGGTAACTGAGCGCCGATTGGCTCACGAGTTGAAAACGAAGTGGACAATCGTAACAACGAAGGCTATACAAAGTAGAGCAAGCTATTGAACAATAGGCTTGCGCGTGTTTTCCTATTTATATTTCTAAAACTAAATGCTGCTTCGCAAGAGGCAGCATTTTTATTTATATGGTATAATTGTTTTAGACAAAATTCTGACCCAAACAAAAAAACGCGTCAGAAGTGCTGGATAACTAGGCGGAACAAGATTGTGAAGCGAAGGCGTACTTGACGTACGTCGAGCAAGCAATCGCAGTTCCAACAACGTTAGACAGTGCTTATCACGCGTTTTCCAAAGAAAGGAAGAAAATAAACATGTACATCGTAGACTGCCACTGCGACACCCTAACCGAACTCTACAAAAAGAATTCCTACCTTTACGAAAGCGAGCAACACTTCGATATCAAAAGAATGATTGAGCTGGGCGGCGGCTTACAATTTTGTGCCATCTTCGTTCCCACTCACGAGTTTCGTTATTACGGTGGCTTGCGCTACACCATGACCCTTTTAGATAAATACCTGCAGGATGTCAAAAGAATGCGGTCCGAAGGCATTGACGTGCTCCCCATTCTGACCAAGGCGGACGCTGCGGACGCGCTGAACCACAAGGCGGCAACCCTCCTTGCCATTGAAGAAGGCGGTGCCATTGACGGTAGTATTGAAGCGCTGCGTTGCCTGTACGAGCTGGGCTTGCGTGCCATGACCCTGACCTGGAGCAATCGTAATGATATTGCTGACGGCGTGAACGAAGAAAGCAGCGGTGGCGGCTTAACTGTTTTTGGCCGTAAGGTTGTTTCTGAAATGAACCGCTTGGGTATGCTAGTAGATGTTTCCCACATTGCTCCCGCAGGCTTCTGGGATGTAATCAACCATTCCACCAAACCCATCATTGCAACCCACTCCAATGCTAAAGGCTTGTGCCCCCATCCCCGCAATTTGGACGATAAACAAATTCTCGACATTAACGAAAATGACGGTCGGATTGGCATTACCTTCGCACGCCAATTCTTGAACGCAGATGTTAATAAGGCTTGCATTGATGACGTGTATCGCCACATTG
>JAFTMR010000002.1 GCA_017452325.1 Phascolarctobacterium sp.
CAAGCAGCTCGCGCACAACCTCTTCCGTAGTACGGGCAGTCCAGCCCTGCTCCACAGCAGCCTTCGCCACGCTAATCTGCTCTTCCTCACTGCGCAAGGTAGCAATCTGTTTGGCCTGCCCCATGGTCAGCTTATCCTGGCTTATTAAATCCTGTACCTCTTGGGCAAGGTTTAGCAAACGTAAAATATTGGCAACTGCAGTACGGCTTCTGCCAACCTTCACTGCCACCTGCTCCTGAGTCAGTTTACATTCTTCCATCAAACGCTTAATACCCAAAGCTTCTTCAATGGCGTTCAGGTCGTGGCGCTGGATGTTTTCAATCAGGGCAATCTCCATCATCTCGGTTTCGTCGTATTCGCGAATAACTACGGGAACCCGCTTCAAGCCTGCCAGCTTAGAAGCGCGCAAGCGACGTTCGCCTGCAACCAGCTCGTAGCGCTTACCGCTCTTGCGCACCACCAAAGGCTGCACCACGCCGTATTCTTTAATGGAAGCTGCCAGCTCCTCTAACTTTTCTTCATCAAACACCTTGCGGGGTTGGTAGGGGTTGGCAACAATATCATTTACAGCAACCTCTTGGGGAGTGCCTTCCACAACTTCCTTTACTTCCGGTCGTTCCACTGCCGGAGCATCGTTCTCCACAAAAATTGCCCTCAAGCCCTTACCTAAGCCTGCCTTCTTACTCATCATCAATCACCTCTTGTGCCAGTTCCATATAAACCTGAGCACCTTTAGACTTGCCATCGTAATCAATAACAGGCATGCCATGGCTGGGCGCTTCGCTTAAACGTACATTGCGGGGAATAATGGTCTTGTACATTTTGGTCTTAAAGTATTTTTTTACTTCCTCTACTACATCCTGCGCCAAATTGGTACGGCTGTCGAACATAGTCATAACAACGCCTTCCAATTTCAAAGCAGGGTTCAAATTCCTTTGCACCAGCTGAATGGTGTTCATCAGCATGGTAATACCTTCCAAAGCGTAAAACTCACATTGCACCGGAATCATAACACTGCTTGCCGCAGTAAGAGCGTTAACAGTTAACAAGCCCAAAGAAGGAGGGCAGTCAATAATCACATAATCATAATCGTGCTTAACACGCTCCAAAGCATTCTTTAATCTGCCTTCACGGTTCATCAGGGAAACAAGCTCAATCTCTGCCCCTGCTAATTGAATGGTAGCAGGAATAACATCTAAATTTTCATAAGCAGTATGCTTCAAGGTTTCTGCCATGGGAACGTCATTAATCAGAGCGTCGTAAATACATTTCTTAACGTCTCGTTTGTCAAAGCCCAAGCCACTGGTAGCGTTGCCCTGAGGGTCGCTATCAATCAAAAGCACCTTACGTCCTTCCTTTGCCAAACAAGCAGCCAGGTTTACCGCAGTAGTAGTCTTACCTACGCCGCCCTTTTGGTTTGCAATAGCAATTACTTTTACCACAAAATTCACCTCGTTCTTTAGTCTTTCTTCCTAAAACGTCTTTCTTCGCCTAAATCTTACTGTTCCTGTGTTTTCTTCTAAGCTCATTCAGTAGCTTACTTCTAATTTTTACCAAGCACTCGCTCTCTTAGAAGTAATTTATCATAATTTCAGTGTTTTTATTTTAACACATCTTGCCTGTTTCTAATACTAAAATTTACCCGAAAGTCAAAAATGTTTCACGTGAAACAATCTGACTTTTTGACCTTTAGTGTAAAAACATCTCTGCTTTGATTGGACAAATTTTATTTCAACATTATGCCCTACACCTGCAACCAATAATTCACCTTCGTATTTTTGATAAGGTATATAATGAAGAAAAGCCTTATGAAAATTTTCTTGGGAACTATCTAAAATTTTACAAGCATTACAGTAACGCAAAGGTTGACTGTGAAAATTAGCAATCCAAAATAGAAGGAGCGTATAAAATGTGTACAGCAATCACTTATAAAACACAGGACCATTATTTTGGCAGAAACTTGGATTTAGAATACTCCTTAAACGAAACCATCACCATTACTCCCCGCAACTATAAATTTAATTTTCGCAAGATAGGAACCGTGGCAAACCACTTCGCCATCATTGGCATGGCTTACATTGCAGATGACTACCCTCTTTATTACGACGCCACCAACGAAAAAGGATTAAGCATAGCTGGCTTAAACTTTCCGGACAACGCTCACTACAATCCCTATTGCGAGGGCAAGGATAATATTCCTCCCTTTGAACTAATACCCTGGCTTTTAGGGCAATGCGCAACCGTTGATGAGGTAGAAGCCCAGCTGAAAAAAATTAACATCCTCAACGAAAACTTTAGCGACCAGCTTACCCTCACCCCTGTTCATTGGCTAATTGCAGACGAAAGCGTTCCATTACCGTTGAAGCACTGCAGGACGGTTTGAAAATTTATGATAATCCTGTTGGGGTACTCACCAATAACCCCACCTTTGATTACCATATGTTCAACCTAAACAACTATATGCAGCTTACTAAGGATAACCCGCAAAACACCTTCGCGGGCAAGAACGGAACCTTAAAATTAGATTTGTATTCTCGCGGCATGGGAGGCCTTGGCTTACCCGGAGACACTTCCTCCCTTTCAAGATTCGTCAAGGCAACCTTCGTAAAATTAAATTCTGTGGCAGGCACCTCCGAAGCAGAAAGCATCAGCCAATTCTTCCATATCCTGAAATCTGTGGAAATGCCCAAGGGCAGTGTGCATTTAGGCAAAGACCTGTACGAGATTACGGTTTATAGCTCCTGCTGTAATACTACTCGCGGCATTTACTATTACACCACCTACGAAAACAGTCAAATCAGTGCAGTGGATATGCACAAGGAAAATTTGGACGGCAGTGCCCTCATTAAATATCCCTTGGACAAAACAGTAAGAATTAACTTTCAAAATTAGGTGTAGGTCTATTCTAAACTGCTTCTAAAAATTAGAATAAGTTAATTTGGTCAAGACTTAACAAAATTTAATACCCATCCTAAATTTAGAAAGGCGGTGCCCAAATTGGCATCGCCTTTAATCTTATCACTATAAATTTTAAAATTGTTTCACGTGAAACAATCTGACTTTTTGACCTTACTCCCCTGCTCTTTTCTCTTTGCGGTAATCCCACGGAGCTTGGGGCTTCTTGTCCACCCACAGCCCTCGCCTTGCACGTTTTGCCTCTTGCTGCAGCTCTGCGTAATATTTATTGCTGCTATACTGGGTGTAGTGCCAGGCGTAACCTGCCTGTAGCATCTCGGCGCACACATCCCTGCTTTGGCATTTCACATTGGCAACGTAACGTCCATACCTATCCTTGCTTTCTACAATGGCGATAACCTGCTTGCCTGCCACCAGCTCCTGCAAATGCTCCCTAGCACGTTTGCCATAGGCTTGCCCTCGCTCCGGAGCATCAATGCCGGACAAACGAATTTTGTAGGTTCCCTTTTTGTTGTAAACATGTAAGGTGTCCCCATCTACGACTTTCACCACCTTGCCTGCAACGGCAGCGATAGGTTCATCAACTTCTATATTTTTACAGCCTGCGATACTTAGGGCAAGTACCACAAGCAGAACTAAGACTTTTAATAATTTCATTGTGTACTCCTAAAATTTTTACATACCTACAAGTATATCTGCAACTTTCTTCCTATTATATAGTATTTTAGCGGAAAAGGCGTAAGAAAATTTGCAAGCTTATTATCAGTAGCAATGAAAGTATGGAAGATAATGTGTAAGATAGTGTGCAAGTCATATGAATATCAAAAGCTAATATAAAACGTAAATATATCCTACTTTCTTCCATTATATAGTAGCCTTACTTAATGACTTCCACAAATGGTTGTGTATAAGCTGTTGATTATGGGGATTAGTTGTGTTGGAAATTTTGTTAGTTTGGTAATAAAATTACCTGTTTCCCCAGCACGCAAAACATACCAAAATTTGCAAGCAAATTTCTACGCTCCTTTTAGTTTGAAAATATCGCTGTCCACATATTCGCTTCGTAAGTATTCCAAAACTTTTAGAAATTACAGCTCAAGATGTGGAACGTCGCGATATTTTCTTGAATACATGTCGCTATGTTTTTGCTATTCGCTGTTTGGAAACAGGTAAATTTTATTTCGAGGGTTTCTCTGCTATCCTTAATACGTTTTTTAACAATGTCCAAAATGTAGAAAAAGCGATGCTCGCCCGAGCATCGCTTTTCGTTTTTTACTTCTTACTAAGCATAAAGTCTATTATATTTTTATACTCTTGCGGAAGTTTATCAATTCTATTTTTCAGTTGTAATGCTTCAAGCATAATTTTTCTTTCACCACGATTAAAACTTCTACCAACTAGAAAATCAAGTGATACATTAAAATAATCTGCTAATTTTATGAGCATATCAATATTAGGTTCTCTTCTACCCTGTTCATACATACCTAAAGTACTAACAGATACATTTAGAAAAGCAGCAAGCTCTTTTCTAGAAACATTCCTATCTTCTCTTAGTTCTTGTAAACACTCCGCAAAAGTCATCTTAAGCACCTCTTCTGCTTGATAATAGCATAAGTATTTTTAAAAGAAGCTTATCAACGCAAAAGGTGTTTCCGTTAACACAATATGAGTTGTTAAGTAACACTTTTTGTGTTATTATTAAATTGCATCAATAACTATGAGGAGATGTTTGTATGATTGATTCTAAAATTAAAAAGACATGTATAACGTTATTTGTTATTTCAAGTTTATTATGCAATGCCATTCCATTTGGCTTTATTCATTCTGTAGAAGCAAAAGAGAATACTATTGTAACAGAATATGATCCGTTTTCTGATGACGATGAAATTAAAATACAAAAAACTAAAGAAAATCAGAAGCTAACTTTTAAAGAACGCCTTGCAAAAATTAAATCTGAAGAACAAAAGGCTTCTCAATTACTTACTATTGATAATGTTCTTCCTGGACATATTTATATTCCTAAAAAAACTATCTTAAAAGTAGAACTAGTTGAAGGTGCTAATTCCAAGACCCACAAAAAGAATCAAGAAGTAGAAATTCGTTTGACTGAAAACCTTATTATCAATGGTGTGTTGATTATTCCTAAAGGTACCATAGGCACAGCTTACGTTTATAAGTCTAGAAAAGCTGGTGGATTTGGACGTAAAGGTATATTACAAATCGCTGGTAAAGAATTTAAAACAATAAATAATATAACAGTACCTCTAAAAAAAGGATTATCTGGTAAAGGAAAGACAGATGGGGGAGCTGTAGCAGTAGCAGCTGCTGTTTCATTAGTTGGAGGTCTATTTATGAAAGGTAGTAATATTGACTATCCTGCTGGAACAAATTTCGAAGTAGAGGTTAGAGAAAATGTTGATTTGATGGCAACACAAGAAAATCTATCAGAAGTTATGAATCCAAAAATTCACCACGGTTTAGAAATTCGCGTAGCACCTCGCTAAAAAATTAAATAATTTTCACAGCGACAACGTCCTGCGTTGTCGCTTCTTCTTTTGTATGAGCAAATTTTAAAAGCACTCCCCCACTCCCCAAATTATCTACTCCGTAGCAACGATTCGAAATAAGCAGCGACACAAATTCAAGAAAATAGCGCGCCCGTCCACATCCTGAGCTGTAATTTCTAAAAGTCTTGAAATACTTACGAGGCGAATATGTGGACAGCGATATTTTCAGACCAAAAGGAGCGTTAGAAAAATTAGTTCTCTAATTTTTCGCGTTTGAGTGTTGCGAAGAGCAGTAATTTGGGGTACGAAAACTTTAACTCCCCTCCCCCACCACAACTTCATAGCAAAAACTAAGGTCAGAATGTTTCACGTGAAACATTCTGACTTTTCGACTTTTGTTGATTTATAACACCTTATTGAAAATTACTGTTCTTATTGTATAATGTAAGTGTGCAAGATAGTGTGTAAGATAATGTGCAAGATGAGGTGATACTTATGGAATCCTACAAACCGCCTTTTACAATAACAAACACCATCCTAACCTTAGTAGCTTCTATTTCAGAAAAGCTTGGTAATATTACAGCAACAAGTAATTTAGAAACAAAACCACATCTTAGAAAAAATAATCGTATTAAATCCGTCCACGCCTCTTTAAAAATAGAAGCCAATTCCCTTTCGTTGGGACAAGTTAGGGACGTAATCAATGGCAAAATAGTTCTTGGTGAGCAAAAAGAAATACAAGAGGTTAAAAATGCTTATGCTTGTTACGAAAAACTATCTGATATCAATCCATTTAGTATAGAAGATTTGAAAAGCTTTCATGGTATTATGACAAAATATCTTGAAGAAGAATCTGGTGATTTCCGTAAAGGCGAAGAAGGAGTTTTTCACAATGATAGATGCATCTTTGTCTGCCCACCAGTTAGACTTGTCCCAGATTTAATGAATATGCTCTTTGATTGGATGAACTCTGCCAAAAATTCTATTCACCCTTTAATTTTAAGCAGCATTTTCCATTATGAATTTGTTTTCATTCACCCATTCTCAGATGGGAACGGTAGAATGGCTCGTCTCTGGCATACTGCTATTTTATCCAAATGGAAACCCATCTTTGAATATATCCCCATCGAAAGTCAAATCGAAAAATTCCAAGATGAATATTATAATGCAATAGCTCAGTGCCACGCCGCAGGTGAATCTACAATCTTTATTGAGTTCATGCTTACACAAATAGAAAAAATCCTTGACGAAGTAGCTCAACAGATAAATGAGAACAGCGAGGACAATACTTTCCATATTAAAAAGCTTCTTGACGTAATGGAATATGACATTCCTTATACAAGTACAGAACTTATGAATAAATTAGGACTAAAATCTAGAGACGGTTTCCGCAGAAATTACCTACGTCCAGCAATAGAATTAGGTTTACTTCGCATGTCAATTCCAGAAAAACCAAATAGTAAAAATCAGCGATACATTAAAAGCTAAACAACTTTCTTCCTTTATATAGTGTCTTATTTAATGACTACCACAACAAGTTGTGAATAAGCTGTTGATTATGGGTATTAGTTGTGTTGGAAGTTTTGTTAGTTTGGTAATAAAATTTCCTGTTTCCCCAGCACGCAAAACATCCCAAAATTTGCAAGCAAATTTCTACGCTCCTTTTAGTTTGAAAATATCGCTGTCCACATATTCGCTTCGTAAGTATTCCCAAACATTCAGAAATTACAGCTCAGGATGTGGAACGTCGCGATATTTTCTTGAATACATGTCGCTATGTTTTGCTATTCGCTGTTTGGAAACAGGCAAATTTTATTTCGAGGGTTTCTCTGCTATCCTTAATACGTTTTATAACAATGTCCAAAATATAGAAAAAGCGATGCTCGCCTGAGCATCGCTTTTAAATTACTTATCACTTGTATAATTAAAAATCAATTTCAACATATTAACTGCTAAAATTTTTTCTTCTTTACTTTTTCCTTCTAACAACTGGTTAATGACTACATCATATTCATCAGTTTTCAAAGAAAGAGAATCACTTAATACAAAATCTATAGTTACGCCAAGTCTATTAACAATAAGTACCAACTTATCCAACGATATGTTTCTTTCTCCTCTTTCAATCTGACCAATATAAGCAGGAGACAAGCCAACATCTTCTGCAAGCTGTTCTTGCGTCAAATTTAGATTACATCGTTCAGTTTTTAAACGCTTCCCCATAGCTTGGTAATCCATGCAAAACTTCCTCTCTTTGTTTCTAAAACAATGTTATAAGAAAACAAAAAGAATTTTAATACGCTGTCAGTATTGTAATTCTATGCTATTAGTTGTATTATGTTGTAAAAACTAAAAAGGAGTTACAACATGATTCCAGCAATTGTAAACTACTCGATATTATCAACTTTTATTTTTATCATCTGCCTTACTATTGAATTTATCTTGTCAGATATACATACTCTAAAGTGGACATCTATAAGATATTGCGTAATCCTATCTTTGGTTACTCCGTTTATGATTACAAAGTTTAATATTAATAAAAAATTCATATTACTCCAAACGATAATTTTTTTACTAACTGGTGTAAGCGTCCCATTATTTTATAAACTTAGCAAAAATTTAAATATAGATGGAGCTTTTGTCTGGGATGAATTATCTACAAGCCTTTCTATTATTTTTATTTTTCTTTCTCTAACACTATTGTTAGAATTATTCGCCTCTGGTTATAAGAAACTTAAAGCAATTCTTTTAACAATTTTAATGTTTTTAATTTTTGCACCTTATTTACTGGCATTAAGTTATTATTTCATAACTGGTGATTTTGTAGATGTAAATTCTTTGATTGCTTTGTATCAGACCAATATTACCGAGTCATTAGAATTCTTAACAAGCAGTATCAATTTTATTACAGGTGTTTTATTATCTCTTTTTATATTTGTTTTAGTAATCGCTCTTTATATTCTCAATTCTTCTTCAGTTATAAATACTGAAAACTTAAAATCTAAATTATGTATTTGTCTTATTATATTTTTTAGTATGGTGTCAGTATTTTTGTTTACCAAGACATCAAATTCAATGTACTTCAATAGAATAATTTATCAAAGTCAAGACTATATAAAAGCTATAATAGAGTACAAAAAATTTAGAAGTGAAATTTCCCTCAATAATAGAAAACTAGTTGTAAGTGCTAACAATGTGTCTGAAAATGCTACATTCCTAGTTATAATTGGTGAAAGTCAAAATAAAAATCATATGAGCGTTTATGGATATGAAAGAAATACCACTCCCTGGCTTAATAGTATGAAGGATGATTCTAATTTTATTTTCTTTAATCATGCTTATGCTTGTCATACTTTAACAATGAAAGCTCTCTCCCAAGCATTGACTGAAAGTAATCAATATAACAATAAATCTTTTGCAAAATCATATTCTCTAGTTGATATAGCTAAGGCTGCAGGCTTTGAAACTTATTGGATTAGCAACCAAGCAAAATATGGCACTTTTAGTTCACCTGTAAGTGTTATAGCTGAAATGGCAGATCATCAGATATGGTTAAATATCGACGATAATACTGGCATAGTCTACGATGAAGAAATTTTACTAAATCTAGACAAAGTAAATAAGAATACCGGTAAGAAAATAGTCTTTATTCACTTAATGGGTAATCATTGGGAATATAAAAAAAGATATCCCGAAAAGTTCAGCAACGAATTCGTAGAAGATCAAAGTAATATTATTGATAAAGCAAAAAATAAAAACAAGTTAAATGAATATGATTCTAGTATGTTATATAACGACTATGTCGTTAAAAGAATATTTGAATATGCTAAGCAAAATTGGAACTTATATAACATGATTTATTTTTCTGACCATGGCGAAGCAGTATTAAGTGATAACAAACATATTCCTGGTCGTTTTGAGTTAGATATGATTGAAATACCTGTATATATTTATTGTTCTGATGAGTATGTAAATACATTCGGAAATAAGTTTAACTCTTTGAAGAAAAGAAATAAGGTATTCTTTACTAATGATATGATGTTTGATACTATAATTAACATTTGGAATGTAGAATCAAATGTATATGAACCTAAATATGATATTCTCTCTAATGAATTTGTTATTTCAAAAAATGAACTTCGTTCGTTAGAAGGCGATAAGATATTATTTAATTAACTTCATCCCCAAATTATCTGCTCTGTAGCAACGATTCGAAATAAGCAGCGACACAAATTCAAGAAAATAGCGCGCCCGTCCACATCCTGAGCTGTACTTTCTAAAAACTTAAGCTAAACTTTAGAAGCGAATATGTGGACAGCGATATTTTCAAACCAAAAGGAGCGTTAGAAAAATTAGTTCTCTAATTTTTCGCGTTTGAGTGTTGCGAGAAGCAGTAATTTGGGGTACGAAAACTTTAACTCCCCTCCCCCACCACAACTTCATAGCAAAAACTAAAGTCAGAATGTTTCACGTGAAACATTCTGACTTTTTGACTTTTATTTTACCTTATTAACTTTTCAATTATAGTTAATCTTCGTAATGACCACGACAAGACAAGATAACTAATTGCTTATTTTCATTTACAACATACACAAGACGATTAGTATTATCTATACGCCTACTAAAAGCTTCTCGATAGCGTAACTGTTCAGGTTTACCAATACCTTCTAATGGTCCATTACGTTCGATATCTTTTATAAGCTCATTAATTTTTTTGAGCGTCTTTTTATCTAGTGTCTGCCAATAAATATAATCTGCCCAACCATCATCAGTCCACAGTTTATCCATACATTAATCCTCTATCAATTCATGTTGACGAAGATTTCCTGCTTTAATTTGTTCAAAGCCACGATCCAGTTTCGCAAGATATTCAGCATTTCGAGCAGAACGCACTAAATGATTATAGTTTTCTAAACTTATAATGACAACATTCTTTTCTTCTTTACGGGTAACAATTACAGTTTTGTTATCAGTTGCTTGGTCACAATAATCTTTTAAGTTATTTCTTAATGTAGAATAATTTACTACTAACATTTTAAACCTCCTTTTGTTGTCAAATATATTGTACGGTATCTTGAACACAAAATCAACGAATCACAAAGTTTTATATAGTCAACTATAAAAAGTTTTAGATTTTTAGCGATGCAAATAGAAAACTCCGATGCTTTTACACATCGGAGTTCATTTTATTTTTGTTTCTTCTGATTCTTGATTCTAAGCTGTATAACAACCTCATCATTTTCTAAAGACTGTTCCATTTCGCAGGGAATCCCCGCAGTCTTGATAGTATCAACCACTTGCTTAATGCTGTTCAGATAAATGCGCACATCATTGACGATTACCAAGCGTCTTTTCTTTTCAGGCTGCTTTTCTTCCAAAAGCTTTTCAATATACTGCTCAGTTTGGCGCACGTTGTAACCATTCTTCACGATTACCGCCAGCACTTCCAGCTGTTGTGCTTCTTCCTTTAATTTAAGCAAGGCGCGAGCGTGGCGTTCCGTTAAGCCTGCGGCACGCAATTCCCCACGCACGTTCAAGCTTAATTTTAACAAACGCAGCTTGTTGGCAATGGTGGATTGCTTTTTACCAACTCTGGAAGCCATGGCCTCTTGGGTTAAATGGAACTGCTCCATCAACTGCTCATAGCCTTCTGCTTCTTCCAAAAAGTGCAAGTCTTCACGCTGAAGGTTTTCAATCAGCGCGATTTCCGCAATTTGCTGGGAAGTATATTGGCTGATGATAACGGGAACCTCTTTCAGCTCTGCCATCTTGGACGCGCGCAAGCGACGTTCGCCGGCAATGAGCATGTAATCCCCATTTTCCGCAGGAGCGACCAGCAGGGGCTGCAGCACGCCGTATTGAGCAATGGAAGCAGAGAGATCTGCCAAGCCTTCATCATCAAAAGTTTTACGAGGCTGGTAGGGGTTGGGTACAATACTTTCAATCCCAATCTTTACCACCTTCACCTCTTGTGTATTGTTAACACGTTGGGACATAATGCCACAAGTATCTAAAACAGAAAATCCATCATCAACAAACATAAACATCCTCCATTATTTGCTGCCCAAGGGCTGTTTTTCCGGAGTACCTGCCTTACGGGGGTATTGGGCAGGAGTAGCTTTTATCTTGGCAATTTTAATAATTGCACGTCCATCATCTAAACCGGGCAGCTTCACAGGCTCCGCACTTAAAAGCTTACCACCTAAAATTTTTAAAGCAGCCTTGCCTTCTTCAATCTCTTCCGCAAATTTACTGCCTTTCAGTGCTACGAACATCCCGTCCTTTTTTACCAAGGGCAGGCAATATTCAGAAAGCACGCTTAAACGAGCCACCGCTCTTGCAGTTACAAGGTCAAATTTTTCACGATAGCTTTTGTTGCGCCCTGCATCTTCCGCACGCAGGTGCACGCAGGAAATATTTTCCAGCTCCAATTCGTCAATTACCTGCTGTAAAAATTTTAAGCGCTTGCTCAAGGAATCTATTAAGGTCACTTTCAGGGAAGGACAGTAAATTTTTAAGGGCACACCGGGAAAGCCAGCACCTGTGCCTACATCAGCAAGGCTTTTGCCTTCAAAGGCGCCTTTCTCAAAAGCTAAAAGGCTGTCGATAAAATGCTTTACCGCAACTTCTTCCGGCTCGGTAATGGCTGTAAGGTTCATCACCTTGTTGGTTTCCACCAGCAGCTCGTAATATCTGGTAAATTGCCACAGCTGACGCTCCGTAAATTCAAAGCCTGCTTCCCTACCTTTTTCCGCCAAAATTTCTGCAAAAGTCATCATTCTTGCTCCTTTCGGCGTTTCAGTTCCAAAGCAATGCTCAACACATTGATGTCAGCAGGAGATACACCGCTAATGCGGGAAGCCTGACCAATGGAAGCAGGTCTTACCTTATCCAGCTTTTCTGCTGCTTCGGAAGAAAGCTCTTTAATCGCTCTATAATCAATATCGCCGGGAATCTTTTTGTTTTCCAGCTTCAAGGCACGTTCAACCTCTTGGTACTGTTTAGCAATGTAGCCTTCGTATTTAGCGTGAATCTCCACCTGCTCTGCCACTTGCTCGTGTAAAACTGGCAAAGCAAAAGCTTCCTGCAATTTTGCGTAGGTAATTTCCTTACGGCGCAAAAGCTCCAGTAAATTACTGCCGGTACGCAGGGGCACAGTACCCATTGCCAACAGCTTCGCATTGTTTTCTTCGCTGGGAGAAATACTGATGCCGGAAAGCTGGGCAATGGTACGCTCCAAGGCAGTACGTTTTTCCGTAAACTTTCCGTAGCGATAATCATCTACCAAACCCAGTGCTCTACCCTTTTCGGTCAAACGCAAATCTGCATTGTCCTGACGCAAAAGCAAGCGGTATTCCGCTCTGGAAGTCATCATTCTGTAAGGCTCGCTGGTTCCCTTAGTTACAAGGTCATCAATCAGCACGCCAATATATGCTTCGTCACGACGCAACACCAAAGGCTCGCGTCCGTTAATCTTGTTCATGGCATTGGTTCCGGCAATCAAGCCTTGGGCAGCAGCCTCTTCATAACCACTGGTACCATTGGCTTGTCCTGCGCTGAACAATCCGCTAATAGCTTTGTGCTCCAAGGAAGGCTTTAATTGCAAAGGGTTCAGGCAATCGTAATCAATGGCGTAGCCTGCACGCATCATTCTGCAATTTTCCAAGCCGGGAATGGTACGCATAAATTGTAATTGTACATGGGCTGGCAAAGCGGAGCTCATACCCTGCACATACATTTCGTTAGTGTGACGTCCTTCCGGTTCAATGAATAATTGGTGACGTTCCTTTTCAGCAAAACGTACTAACTTCGCTTCAATGGAAGGGCAGTAACGAGGGCCAACGCCTTCTACCAAACCATTGAACATGCCGGAAAGATGTAGGTTGTCGCGAACAATCTTATGAGTATCTGCATTAGTATATGTTAACCAGCAGGGAATTTGCTCCCTGGTCTTGATGTCACTGATAAAGGAAAAGTTGCGTACAACATCATCGCCATTTTGCACTTCCATCTTACTGTAGTCAAGACTGCGTGCATCAATGCGAGCGGGAGTACCGGTTTTGAAACGCATCAGCTCCACGCCGTGTTCCAACAGTGAGCCGGAAAGCTTCGTCGCACTGCGCAGACCGTTTGGTCCACATTCGTAATTTACTTGCCCGTACACAATGCGCCCGCGCAAATAAGTACCTGTAGCCAAAATTACGCATTTCGCTTCAAAAATTTCTCCGGTTTCAGCTTCAACGCCTATAACTTCACCATTTTCTACTAATAATTTATCTACCATCAGCTGCTTTAATTCCAAATTGGGCTGGTTCTCGATAAATTCTTTCATAATCATGGTGTAATAGGGCTTATCCTCTTGGGCGCGTAATGCGTGTACAGCGTAACCCTTGCCGGTGTTCAGCAAACGCATTTGAATGCAAGCCTTATCTGCGCTCACACCCATCTGTCCGCCCAAGGCATCTATCTCTCTTACAAGATGACCCTTCGCCGGACCACCAATGCTTGGATTACAGGGCATCAGCGCCACATTATCCAAGGACAGCGTAGCCAAAAGGGTTTTGCCGCCCATACGAGCAGCAGCCAAAGCAGCTTCAACGCCGGCGTGACCAGCACCTACTACGATTACATCATATTTTCCAGTAATAAATCCCATATCTATCAGTCCTAAAAATTTATTTACCAATACAGAAGCGGGAGAAAATTTCGTTGATAATTTCATCCTGCACTGTATCGCCTGTGATTTCGCCTAACAAATCAATGGCATTACGCACATCAATGACAATGCAGTCATAGGGCAGCATGTTTTCTGCCGCGCTGCCTGCATCCTCCAAAAAGCTTAAGGCTTCACGCAATAATTGCTCGTGACGTGCGTTTTGCACATACACCCCATCGCTCAAGGCACCTTCACTGCCATACACAAAGTTTTTCAGCCAAGCGGTGAACTCGTCAATGCCTTCTGTAGTCTTAGCAGAAAGAGCCATTACCTGCTCCTTGCCAAAGCGTTCCTGCAGAGCAAGAAGATTATCATGAATATCCTTATCGCTTTTATTTACTATTATAACATAGGGCTTCGCCTTTGCGGCTTCTAAAATTTCTTCGTCCTCTTGGGTAAGCTTTTCGCTGCCATCCACCACGCAAATAACAAGCTCTGCGTCTTGGAGGTGCTGCTTACTTTTTTCCACGCCAATCTGCTCCACGTAATCGTCAGTCTGGCGAATGCCTGCAGTATCTGCCAAAACCAAGGGAACACCGTCAAGCAAAAGCTGTTCTTCAATAACGTCGCGGGTTGTGCCGGCGTATTCAGAAACTATTGCCCTATCTTCCTTTAGCAGAGCATTAAGCAAGCTGGATTTACCAACATTGGGACGACCAACAATTGCAGTACGCAAGCCTTCCCGCAAAATCTTACCTGTGTGGGCGTGGGCAAGCAAATGTTGAATCTTAACACAGGAATTAACAATACTTTCCTGCACCTTGGTAAAGGTTACGTCCTCAATATCCTCTTCCGGATAATCTATAACTGCTTCTAAATTTACAACAATATCTACCAAATCCTTACGCAAGCTGCGCAACGCCTTGGCAAGCTGTCCGTTTTGCTGGCGCACTGCCAATTTTAAAGAAGCTTCGCTACGAGAACGAATAATATCCATTACAGCTTCTGCCTGGGTCAAATCAATACGTCCGTTCAAGAAGGCACGCTTAGTAAACTCACCTGCTTCTGCCGGACGAGCGCCTTCCTTATAGCTAAGCTCCAAAATTTTTCGTAAAGACTGGATGCCGCCGTGGCACTGGATTTCTACCACGTCTTCTGCTGTATAAGAACGAGGAGCCTTCATAAACACTGCCAAAACTTCGTCTATTAAACTGTCATCTTCGTAGATATGCCCATAAACTAAAGTATTAGGCGCGTAATCAGCCAGGCCTTTACCACTTGCCGCGCGGAACATTCTCTCCCCCACAGCCAAAGCATTTTCGCCACTGATACGCACTATGCCTACAGCACCTTCACCTAAAGCAGTTATGACAGCACTTATTGTATCTTCCATCATTCTAGCTTGCTACTCCTTCCGTACCAACCCTTAGATAATCTTTCCAAAGGTTTTCAGTAACTCTCTACCCTTCATTATAATATAAAAGAAACCCAGTAAACAACCTTACCGGGTTTCCCAATTGATTATTTTTTCAGTTCGATAACTACATGGCGGTAAGGTTCGTCACCTTCGCTCAAGGTAGTAACACGACGGTCATTTTGCAATGCCATATGAATAATTTTGCGTTCATGAGGATTCATAGGTTCCAAAGCAACGCGTTCACCGCTACGTTTAACTTTGTCAGCCAAACGATAAGCCAAGCGGTTCAAGGTTTCAATGCGACGGTCACGATAATCTTCAACGTCGATGATTACACGCACGCGGTCAACACTGTTTTTGTTAGCAACCAGGTTGGTCAGGTATTGGAGAGAATCCAAGGTTTGACCATGCTTGCCAATCAAGATGCCCATATCTGCACCATGAAGCTTAAAGGTTACGGTGCCATCGTTTTTGTTAACGAATTTTTCCATAACAACTTCAATCTTCATTGCATTGAATACTTTTTGCAGGAACTCTCTTGCTTTAGCAACAGCTTCATCATTTACTACAAATTTCTTCGGCTCACGTACTACACGTTCTTCAGTAGCAGCGGGAGCTTCTTCTTTAACAATAGTTTCTTCAACTACGGTTTCTACTTCCACTTTTACTTCTTCCACTACGGGTTCAGCAACAGTTTCTTCAACAACAACTTCTTTAGTAGAAACGCGAACCTTAGCATCTTTGCTGAACATGCCGAGGAAACCTTTTTTGCCTTCTTCAAGAACTTCTACTACAGCTTCATCAGCAGTAATATTTAATTCTTTAAGAGCTTTGGCAATAGCTTCATCAACAGTTTTAGCAGTCATTTCAACAAAAGCCATCTTCACAACTCCTAATTATCTTATTTAGACGCAGCAGCTTTGTTCATCATTGCTTGCTGTGCAATTTGCATAATGTTCATTACAACCCAGTAAATAACAAGGCCAGCAGGGAAGGTGAAGCTGATGTAGCCAATGAACAAGGGCATGAAGTAAAGCATCATTTTGCCTTGCGCACCGCCACCTTCGGGCATGGTTTGTTTGGATTGAATAAAAGTAGTTACTGCAGAAAGAATCGGCAGAATGTACCAGGGATCCGGATTGGAAATGCTTTCCATCCACAGGAAATTGGAAGGACCAACATATTGGAAATCGCGGATGCCATAGAAAATACCAATCATAATAGGCATTTGAACCAGCAAAGGCAGGCAGCCGGACAGGGGGTTAACGCCTTCGGTTTTATAAAGATTAGCCAATTCCAAGTTCAGACGTTGTTTGTCATCTTTATATCTAGCTTGGAGTTCTTTCATCTTCGGCTGAATCTTATTCATAGCCTTCATGGATTCAATTTGTTTTTTAGTAAGGGGATACAATACAATTTTGATGATAACGGTCATCAGGATAATTGCCAAGCCATAGCTGGGCATACCCACCATTTCAGTAACGCCATACAAAAAAGTAAGCGCTTGTTGAACGAGATCGCTGAGAAAGTCCAAAATATCACTACTCCTTAATAAAGAATGTAATTATCTTTTATGATTTAAACCTATCTTACTCAACAGGATCATAGCCACCTGGATGAAAAGGATGACATTTTAGCAAGCGTTTAAGCGTCAGCCAGGTTCCCTTCAAAGCACCCTTCTTCTGTAGTGCTTCTATGGCATAGGCTGAACAGGTAGGATAAAACCTACAGCTTGGACCAAACATCGGAGAAATAAATAACTGATAAAATCTGACGAACATAATCAGAATTTTTGCCATTTTATTTACATCCTTACTCTTGTAAAAGTGCTGCTCTCTTAGCAAGTCTTAAAAAAACACGCTCATAAGTCTTTAAATCTGCCTTCGCCAATTTCCGGCGGGCAACCCAAACAATATGATACCCTTTTTTAAGCCTCATCTTATGCGTTCTAAAAACCTCACGCATAAGACGCTTCATACGATTGCGTACAACGGCACATCCCAATTTCTTGCCAACAGCCATTCCTATTTTTACATCAGCCTCTTGCTCGGGCAAAATATAGAATACAGAAAGACCATCCACAATAGAACGTCCCTTATTATACACAACTTGAAAACTCTTTTTAGATTTTAAACGATGAATCTTTTTGAATGAATAAAGCTTCTTCTGCATCAACTGTGCACCTGCGCATGGAAAAAATAGGCCACTTGCGCGGCCTATTTTATAATGTTATGCAGACAATTTCTTTCTGCCTCTAGCACGTCTTCTTTTGAGAACTTGACGACCGCCCAAAGTTTTCATTCTTTCTCTGAAACCATGGGTTCTTTTTCTTCTAAGATTGTTAGGTTGAA
>JAFTMR010000006.1 GCA_017452325.1 Phascolarctobacterium sp.
CGCTGCCAAGCTGAACAGACAGAACATTACCTATACGGAAAGCCCTGCGGAAGCGGTGGAAAAGGTTTACACCGGTGAAAAGATGGTAGCGATTGTGCCCCTGCGTACAGCAATTCTTTTGGAAACCAAGCACAAGCATCTCTTTGCTACCGTCGTGAAGGATGCCAATCGTAATTTGCTAAACTGCGTGGCGGTGCTGAACAAGGCTGCCAATATGGACGAAGCTAGAGGCTTTATTGATTACCTTATAAGTGACGAAAGTGAAACTCTGCTCCGTAGCAAAGGCTACCAATATATTTGGCATGCTAAGAATTATCCCTATAACGACGGGCGCAAGGAGCTTATTGGCAATGTAAACGTTCCCGTTGACGACCTGAGCTGGACCGCAGTAGAAAAAAATGAAATTATTAGCCAATGGTTAAAGGCTTGGTAAGGACAAGTTGAATTTGTAGCAGAGTAGTGGACATTGAAAAGTGCCCACTCTTTTTTTATGCCCTTTTTACTGTGGGCAGGCACCCCTTCTTAAAATTTTTGTAAAGGATGTTACAGCTTGATTAAGCATTTAAGGAGAGGGGAAAAATAAATAAAAAAATTATTCTGCTTCCGGAGAGTCTTTAAGTTTTAAAAATAAAAAGGACTTAAACAAATCAAAATATAAATGGGCAGAGTAAAACTTAAAAATTTAAAGGAAAGCAATAAAAAGAGCGTTTTACTTTAAAAACTTACTGTGTATATTGTGCGTGGATATTGTGAATAATATGTAAAGAATATATAATTGTAATACAGATAGAAGAAGTATAAAAAATAAAAGTTTTTCAAATTTAAATTTTTATTAAATAAAACATAATGTGGGTTTTAAAAGGAGTGGTTACAAATGACTAAGAAAAAGAAGACCCTGAGAGCTAAAGTGTTGGCTTCTATTTTTGCAATGCTTATTTGTGGTTGTTCTAATACAGTGTGGGCGGCTAGCACGCATACGTCAAGTTATGATCCGGATGACTATGATATTAGCAATCAATTGCATAGTGCAGCAAAGTGGGATGGAGCTTATGAACCTACGGGTAGTAACCCTCAATATTCTGAAGTGAAACTTATAGAAAGTGAGTTTGCTAAATTTGGTGGTTACGATGATACGGGAAATTTTATAATGAACAAAAACTTAGATTCGAATGGTCGGTATGAGATTACATATAACGGTGGCACAATATACGGTACTGTAGTGAAAGATACTTCCGGAAAGAATAAACTAGTGGTTAATTTTAATACAAATACCCCTGATAATGGGTTGACTAATGTTAATGGTAAAACAGTAAATTTGCCTGCGGCAGTTAGTGGTAGCTCAGACAAAGCATGGAATAATTTGTTACAAACCTATTTACAAGATTTTGCAGCAACTATGGCAGGATTTGAAGCAGAAAACCGAATGGAAGCTGATGAAAAGCTACATAAAGATGATGTAGCCAATGTACAACACAGTAGCGTAGGTAATGATGGTAAGTTTATTACTACTATTACAATGAATGATGGTGGTACTCTTGAAACTGAAGCAGATATCTCTGAATACGTTAACAATGAGATAAACAATGATGCGGGTAATGCGAAGTATGATAATTCAAGTATAACAATAAATCAAGCTATTACTAATAATGTTGGAGATATTGCTGACATAAAAGATGCAACTATTGCAACTAAAGTTAATGACCATAAATGGACAGTAATCACAAGTCTAGATAATCAGAATGAAGTTGTTACAATCAATGATACTACTTTAAGTAATAAAGACAGTTCTGGCAATGCTTATGATTCTTTATTTGTAAATGATAAAGGTGAGTTAACTGTTACTATTTATGATACAGATGGTAACTCCGTTGTTGGCAGTGTTGATATTGGTGAAGCGAAGATTACAATAAATAAAGACAGTGATAGTTCTGTTACTGATAGTATTACAAATTTAATAACTAATAATCATAATGACATAACAGCTATAGAAAATGCATATGTCACCAATATTACGAAAAACAATAATAATTCTTGGACAGTTACGCAAAATGTCACAGGAAACCCTAATACTGTAACAATTACCGATACTGTTACTACTGTTAGTACTAAAGAAGGTGGCAATCTTACTCTTGAAGAAACTAAGGATTCAGATAATAATACTATAAAGTATTTTGTAGACATCAAAGATGATGTAACTTTTAACAGTGTTACTACTTCAACATTAAGCGTAACTGACATTGCTAATATTAACATAGCTAAGATTGGAGAGTTAGAAGTTGTAAAGGCAAATATTGGTACTGCGGAGATTGGAAGTCTTTTAGCAGAAAACGCTCAGATTAACGAGGCAAAGATTAATTCTTTAGAAGCTATTACTGCCAATATTCAGACCACAAACACTGAGGTAGTAAATTTGGGTACCAAAGATGGTGGTACTAATATAAGATGGAGTGATAGTGAAGGACGTATTACTTATAATGGTGGTGCTGAACAAATTGCTAATCTAAACGATGGACTATATTACACCGGTGATGTAACTACTGATGAGAAGCCAAATACTTATGCTAAGCTGAACAAAAACGTTAAAATTTACGGCGGAGCTACTGCATTTACCGAAGATGACAACATTGGCGTAGAAACTACACAAGATGGTGACAATGTTAAAATGAAAGTAAGATTGGCAAAAGACATAGCTGGCCTTAATTCTGTAGAATCTAACATAGTAAATGTTAATAACACACTTACTGTAGGTGATACCACTACTAATATTACAATCACCAAAGACACTATCAACATCAATAATAAAACGAATATTACCGAAAATGGTATAAACATCAATAACAAAGTTGTTGTTGAAGAAAACAAAGTTGACGTTGGTGGAAACCGCATTGAAAATGTAGCTGATGGCATTAACCCCACTGACGCTGTTAACGTAAGACAACTTAACAAACTGAGTGGACGCGTTGATAAAGTGGGCGCTGGTGCAGCAGCTCTGGCAGCACTCCATTCTCTGGACTTTGACCCTGATGACAAGCTTAGCTTCTCCGCAGGCGTGGGCAATTATGGCGGAGAGACCGCTACTGCTTTGGGTATGTTCTACCGTCCGACAGAAAAGGTTATGTTAAGTGCGGCAGGCACTATGGGCAATGGCGAAAACATGGTTAACATGGGCGTAACCTTTGCTCTTGACAAGACTAATAATGTTTCCAACAGTCGTGTGGCAATGGCTCGCGAAATTCAAGACCTGCGTGAACAAGTGGCAGCTCTTACTGCTCTTGTAACCCAGCTTGCCGGCAGAAGCAATCCTGCTCTCCAAGATGTGGTTATGTTCCCGGATGTTCCGGAAAATCACTGGGCATACGATTATATCGAAGGCTTGCAAAAACGTGGCATTGTGGAAGGCTATCCTGATGGCAACTTTGCCGGCGACCGCAGCATGACCCGTTATGAATATGCTGCTATGCTGTACCGCGCTTTGGAAAAAGGTTTCCCGGTAGATACCCGCTTGTTGGATGAATTTGAAGCTGAACTTGGACGCATTCGCATTGACCGCATTAAAGGCTTGGACGACGATGCTAATAAGGTTGAACGCGTGCGTGTAAATCAATATGAAGATCGCGATGACTACGGTAGTAAATTAGTTGCTGTGAATGCAGTGAAGCAATAACATAAAATTTGGTGAGAGCTTCATAATTACATATAGAGAGAGGGAATTGGAGCGAATTTTATGGCTAAATCATTTGATCAAAAAGTTGTAGGCAAAAGAATTAAAGCATTGCGTTTGCAGAATAATGTTTACCAAACAACTTTGGCGAAGGATATAGGCGTGTCCCAAACGCATATGAGCAATATTGAAAGTGGCAGGGCGGGCTTGACCATTGATAATTTAGTTAAGATGGCAGAAATATTTGGCTGTACCTTGGATGAGATTATCTTTGGGGAAGAGGCAAGACCTGCTGCCCTAGAGCCAAAGCCCATAGATACTTCTACAATTAGTTTGGAGGAATGCACTATCGGAGAGTTTATGCGTGCCCTGCAAATGCTTAAGGTTATGAAGTAAAATTTAAGAAGGCTGTACTGCCAAAATGGTGGTACAGCCTTAATGTTTTATGAAGCATTAACCTAAAGTCGTAAAAGGTGCAAGTTATGGGCGAAAAAACATAGCAAAAGGTGCAAGTTATGCAAGAAAAAACCTATAAAAAGGTGCAGGTTATGTTATACTATAGGTAGCTACAAGTACGGAGGTTAAATTATGAAGAGGATAGCCATAGAAAATTTAATCGACTGGAATAATAATAAACGCAGAAAACCCTTAATAGTATGGGGGGCAAGGCAAGTTGGCAAGACCTATTTAATCAAAGATATTTTTGCTGAAACATATTATAAAGAGAATTACATTTACATTGATTGCAAGATAGAAGATGAGATTAGTGCGTTTTGTGCCACTACTGCGAATGCGGCTAAAATAATAGAGTACATTTCTTTACGTAAGGGAAAGCAGATAAACGAAAATACTCTTTTAATTTTTGACGAGGTTCAGGAATGTCCCAACATAATATCTGCACTTAAATATTTTTGCCAAGACTTTAGAGAGATTCCTGTTATTGCTACTGGTTCAATGGTACGCATCAAGATTCAAAGGGAATCCAATAAAAGGGGTTATGGTAGTTCTGATAAATTTCTTTTCCCTGTTGGAAAAATAAATCAGATTACAATTTATCCGATGACCTTTGATGAATTCCTGATGAATGGGCACTTGGCAATTTATGATGTGGTTAAAAAAGCTTATGCTAATAAAACTCCGTTGGACGCTGGTATTCATGAATTGGCTATGGAACAAGTGTATAAATATCTGCTTGTTGGTGGTATGCCTGAAGCTGTTGACGTGTACCTTGACGGAGAAAATGTATTTGAATCTAGAGAAGTCTTGAAGGTTTTATATGATAACTATTTGTCAGATATGGAACTGTACCAAGTAAGCCAAGAAGCGCTTTTAAGGTCACGTAGTTTGTTTACCAACATTTTTAAAGAGTTAAACAAAGAATCTAAGAATTTCTCGCCAGGGTTAATTAAGGAAAATAGCAAAACAAGGGATTATGCAACTGCTATTCAATGGTTGACGATGGCTCATATTGTAAATCAGTCTTTCCAATTAAAAGAACATGTGACGATGCCTTTGATGCCTGATAATGAAAGTAATTTTAGGTTGTTCTTAGGTGATATTGGTATGTTTTCTTACCAAAGCGGAATAAATGCTGCATCATTTGTATCAAGCGAAAGGGAAAATACTTTGTCAGGTATTTTCTTTGAAAACTTTGTTGCTAATGAATTGATAGCTAAAGGTCATAAGCTTTTCTATTGGAGAGGCAAGGCGTCTGCTGAGCTTGAGTTTATAGTGGAATCGGACAATAAGTTGTATCCGATAGATGTTAAGAAGGGTAGAGGAACGCTTAATTCTTTGGGGAAATTTGCTAATCATAATAAATTTGAATTTGCCATTAAGGTTTCTAAAAATAATTATGGTTATAATCTAGAGCAAAAATTATTGACCGTTCCGTTCTATTTCTTGCCTTTCTTAGCGAAAGATCTTGCGGAGGGAAGTTTTACGATATAGTGTGTAGAAAAGATACTTCTTATAGCAAGGTTACAAGTCTGTTATGTTTTGTTTAAGTGGTGTGGCTCCGCTTGTTTCGTACCAATCTTTACAGAAACTAAGCTTAGAGAAATGACAATTAAAGTGAAGTTGACAAGCCTGTAGTGAGATTAGTATAATCACATTATAACTGTGTACAATATACATTGCAGGGAATTATATCGCTCTAAATTATTTGGGGCGATTTTTTATACCTAAGAAATTGGAGGAAAGTATATGCAACAGGCAAAACAGTATGTGCCTTTTGAACGGGTTAGTCTGCCTGACCGTCAATGGCCGGATAAAATTATTACTAAAGCACCCATCTGGTGCAGCGTTGACTTGCGCGACGGCAACCAAGCCCTTGTAACCCCCATGGGTATTGAAGAAAAACTTACTTTCTTCCACACTCTCGTTGATGTTGGCTTTAAGGAAATCGAAGTGGGCTTCCCTTCCGCTTCTGAAACTGAATATGAAATTTTGCGTACTTTGATTGAAGGCAACCATATTCCTGATGACGTTACCATTCAAGTTCTGGTGCAAGCCCGCGAAGAACTTATCCGCAAAACCTTTGAAGCAGTCCGCGGCGCTAAAAACGTAATTATCCACTTCTATAATTCTACTTCCACTTTGCAACGTAAGGTTGTATTTGGCAAGGATATGGACGGTATCGTGGATATTGCAGTGCAAGGGGCGAAGCTGATTCGCCAGCTGACGGAAGAAGAGATTGCTCGCAGTGGTATGAACATCCGCTACGAATATTCTCCTGAAAGCTTTACCGGTACTGAAATTGATTTTTCCATTAGAATTTGCGAAGCTGTTATGGAAGAGATGGGTGCTACCAAGGAGAACCCCATCATCCTCAACCTGCCTTCCACTGTGGAAATGTGCACTGCGAATACCTACGCAGACCAAATTGAATATTTCTGCCGTAATATGAAGAACCGCGAAGCTGCCATTATCAGTATTCATCCCCACAATGACCGCGGCACCGGCGTTGCTTCCGCAGAGCTGGCGCTGATGGCTGGCGCTGACCGTATCGAAGGTACTCTCTTTGGTAACGGCGAACGTACCGGTAACTTGGATATCGTTACCGTTGCGCTGAATATGTTTACTCAAGGCGTTGACCCTGAACTGGATTTCTCCCATATTCTTGACATTAAAAAGATTTACGAAGCTTGCACCCATATGCACGTTCCCGAACGTCAGCCCTACGCAGGGGAGCTTGCCTTTACTGCGTTCAGCGGTTCCCACCAAGACGCAATCCG
>JAFTMR010000033.1 GCA_017452325.1 Phascolarctobacterium sp.
TCTTTCAAGCCCAAGGTTTCCAGGCAGTAGTTAGCAAGCTCAAAGCAGCCGCGGAATTCCTCTGCCAATTGGTCAGGACGGATAATCAAGTGACCTTCGGAGATAGTGAATTGACGTACGCGAATCAAGCCATGCATTTCGCCGGAGTCCTCGTTACGGAACAGGGTGGAGGTTTCCCCTAAGCGCATGGGCAGATCGCGGTAGGAACGTTGACGATTCAGGTAAACTTGGTATTGGAAGGGGCAGGTCATCGGACGCAGAGCGAAGCATTCTTTTTCTTCGTCGTGGGGGTCGCCCAATACGAACATGCCATCCAGATAGTGATCCCAGTGACCGGAAATGCGATACAGGTCGCGTTTCGCCATCAACGGAGTTTTGGTCAGGTAGTAACCACGACGTTGTTCAGTATCTTCAATCCAACGTTGGAGCAGTTGGATAACACGCGCGCCTTTGGGAAGCATAATGGGCAAGCCTTGACCAATGTAGTCAACAGTGGTAAAGTATTCCAGCTCACGACCCAGTTTGTTGTGGTCACGCTTCAAAGCTTCTGCCTGTTGTTCCAGGTAAGCATCCAGCTCTTCTTTTTTCGGGAACGCTACGCCATAAATACGTTGCAGCATTTTACGGCTGCTATCACCACGCCAGTAAGCACCGGTTGCAGAGGTCAGTTTAATTGCGTTGCCCTTAATGCGACCGGTAGAATCAAGGTGGGGACCAGCGCACAAATCAGTAAAATCGCCTTGCTTGTAGAAGCTGATTACAGCATCTTCCGGCAGGTCATTGATAAGTTCAACCTTGTAGGGTTCTTCCAGCTCTTCCATAAATTTGATTGCTTCTGCACGAGGAAGTTCAAAGCGTTCCAATTTAAGTTTTTCTTTGCAGATTTTACGCATTTCCCCTTCCAGAGCAGCCAAATCTTCCGGAGTGAAGGGAGCCGGAGTATCAAAGTCATAGTAGAAACCATTGTCAATGCTGGGACCGATTGCCAGCTTAACCTCCGGATGCAGGCGCTTCATTGCTTGCGCCAAAACATGGGAGCAGGTATGCCAATAGGTTTTGCGATATTCTTCATTTTCAAAGGTATACAATTTTTCTTCAGCCATTTTGAAAGCCTCCTATATAAATTTCGTAATCAACGTTGTGAGGAAAATAAAAAACTCCTATCCCTCACAAAAGGGACGGAGTTACCCGCGGTTCCACCCTCATTGACTTCCGTAGAAGCCCACTCGGCACCGTTAACGCCGGCATACGGACTGGCATACTCGCCTAAGCTTTCCGCAGTCAGTTTGAAGGTGGTACGCACATCGTTTTACCCTACTGCTCTCAGCCTAGGCAGTATTTTCTGTAAGGATAGGGCGACGGCTTGTCCTTCGCATTACTGATAATTATTTTTATTTACTAGTTAATTATAGCACAGTTGCGGATGTTGTCAATATGTAAAAGAAAAGGTCCTGCTCGACACAAAATCTATCTTAAAATTTAAACATCACACACCCTCAAGAGGAACAATGGCAAGAGTTTTTCCCAACGGAGCTAATATTTTAAGAACTGTATCCAGTTGCGGACTAGTAATGCCCTTCTCCATACGTGCAATTATTGGTTGCCTTACACCACTAAGTTCGCCAAGTTGCCTTTGACTGATACCTTTTTCCTGTCTAGCCTTAATAATTTCACCAATGAGCGCAACTCTAAGATTGCTTTCCATAATTTCTTCAGTTGTCAACAAGGTATCCAGCAAAGCAAGTGCATCACTACCAATTGCACTTTCACCACGTTCTTTCAAGTCAGCAAAATTATTTTTTGCCTGTTCTACAGCTTGAACATCATCTTTATTACATTTCATGGTGTCTGCTCCTTTCAAATAAATCTTGTAAATTTTTCTTAGCTTGAATAATCTTATTAAGCTTAATACGACTATCCTTATCCCTCCTGCTTGCAAGATTTAAAATATATTCCTCAACAGAAGATTTACCATTCTTATCCTTATAGAAACGAATCTTATACAAAAGAAAACCTCCTACCTAAATTATACTTAAAAGTTATCACAGGATCAATAACTATTAAGTTATCATATTTAGAATAGCGAATACCTTGTACAGTGTCTATTTTTTTATCGCGTAGTTGTGAAATCCACGTGAATTTTAAAATGATTGCTTACAACGCACAAAAGCTCTCGCTCATTACGAGCGAGAGCCTTATTTTTGTTATTGCTACCTGCAAGGGGGAGCTGTCACGAAGTGACTGAGAGGTTTATGAAATTAGAAGCTGTAACGTACACCCAAGTTCCATTGCCAGTTGGTGTCTACTTCGCCGCCAAAAGTCTTTTCAACATCAGCATAGATGTAGGTTGCTTTGGACAGGTTAATGTTAGCGCCCACGCCAACTTCCCACCAGCCTCCACCAAGGTCTTGTTCCAAGGTTTCTTTGCCGTTCAAGGTTACGGAAGTTTCACCGTCGAAATCATACAGATAGGATGCACGTGCATAAACATTACCCTGCTTAATATCTTTACCAAGGCTAAAGCCTACACGACCAACCAGGGATTCCATAGAATCTTGTGCTACTTTAACGCCTGCTTTAGACAAGTAATCAACAGCAGAAACTTTACCATAGCTCAATTCAACTTGCGGTTCAATCCACAAACCTTTGCCTTGCTCAATACGTTTACCAAATTCTGCACTTACACTATAGCCGTTAGTGCTGTAATAAGCATCCTCAATGCCATCATAAGCTTTAAAATCGTTTTCAAGACGAGCATATTTAGCAATCAAATCAACAAAAGTACCATCATTGTTCAGCTTGCTACCATAAATGGACAACGCTTTGTTAGTATTTTCACCGCTACCTTTTGCAAAGCTGGTTTCGCCATCAGTGTAGCTCAATGCCATACCAACAGTCCAACGTTTATCAACGCTAAGTTTTTCGTCATAACCTAATTGATATTGGTTATATTGAGTTTTTACATTATTGTATTCGTCTTCGCCACGAACCATACGAACCCAAACGCCATGTTCACCATTAGCATTACGCAGTTCACCCATGCGTTTATTCATATCGTTCATTTCTGCACGCCAGCTCATCATACCCAGTGCTGCCATATCGCTGATGTCAACGTTGGTAGAAGCGATGGTTTTGTCAAGCGCAGAAGCAGCATTTTCACCTTGCAAGTCTTCCATTGCAATCTTCACTTCGTCATACAATGCGCTTTCGCCATAGTGAGCAGCATAAGTAGCAGCTTCAGTATAAGTTGCATTGTTATTAACAACTTTATTTTGTGTAGCTTTCAATGCCTCTGTAATTTCTTCATCAGACATATTATCAATGCCTTCTACTTTAGTTGCCGCAGTAATCACAGCATCGCTACTATCATTGATAATCATTTGTGCATTACTGTTGCTTACAACCACAGTACCTTCACCAGTTGTGGTACCTACAAGCACCTTTTGATCAGAGGTACCATTCATCTCTACTACACCTTCGTCGAGATTCAAAGTATTTACAAAACTGTTAGCACCAGTAGTCCATTTTGCACCATTGGAAACATTGAGAGTAAATTTAGAAACTTTAAAATCATTAGTGTTATTATCACCTACAACACTACCATCTTCTTGCATCACAATGCCAGTAATTTGATTACTTCCATTGTACATAGTAGTATCGCCAGACCAAGAGGAGCCTTCTCCATCTAAGTTTACCTTCACATCTGCATCAATAGGTGTACCAGAAGTATTTTCATCATAACCAAAAGCGATATCACCATTCAATACAGTAGTTCTATTAGCAATGGTATTGCCATCTTCGTCAAAATTGATATAAGTCTTAGCATTGCCACGAGTATAAATAGCATTGGTTTCTGAATTTACGGTAATATTACTGTTCACAAACAAACTACCCTCAGACATAGTAGCAATACCTTCAGCTTCATTACCAACTGCATCAATGGTAGTAGTTTCAGAGTTTACGATTACCTTAGTTAAGCCACCATTGCCCTCAACAGACTCGGTACCATTGGAAACAAAGATACCTGCTGCGCATTCACCACCAGTAGAGTCAACATCAATATCTAATAAACTACCATTTACGGTAATAGAACTACCTTCTGTGCTATCACCATTTTGTCCACGTGCCATAATACCAGTAGCGTCTTTAGCTGTCACCTTCACAGTAACGATAGATTCATCACCGCCAAGAGTAATGTTACCATTACCACCTTTAACATGTTTAGCATCTCCTTCATTCCATCCCGCAAGCACGCCATAAGCTTCACCAACAGAATCATTTACAGTAACATTGATGTTCTTACTGGTAACATTAACAATACCGCCACCGACAGCAATAATACCATGGGTATCACTACGATTAGCAATACTAGTAGACTCACTTGCATTAACAGTAATATTCAAGTTTTGTGCAGCTACTTGTACGTTATGTCCTAATGCATAGATACCAGCAGTACCATCAGCGTTTGTAATACCATTATTATTTACAACACCATTATCTGTACCAGAACCAGCTACAGTAATATTAAAACTATTAACAGTATCTTTTACATCAATATTAGACTTAATAGCAATAGCATCACGTACATTTTCAGATGTTCCAGTATTTTCTACATTTACATAAACATCACCAGATTTAAATACCGCTTCATCAAGGTTAACAATACCAATTGCACTAGAATTAGCCTTTACCTCTATTCTTGTAGATAAAGTAGAATTAAACTCTACCTTTTGTATTCCATCAGCATTCAATCCTTTACCAACAGTTTGCGCAATACCATCACCGGTATTAATAGCTTTAAGATAAGTTGTTTCCCCACCAAAAGAAACTTCACTATTCGTTCCAACATTCACTGCAGCAGCAGTAGTATTGCCATCTGCAGAACTTTCTGCAGTAATATTAGTATTGCCATCAACAATAATCTTACCATTCCAATTGTCAATACCATTTGCAGCACCGCCACTTTTAGCAGTTATAGTCAAATTATTAAATTGCATATGTGTATTATTATCGCTTATATTTCTATTAATCCTTACTGCTCTTACATCAACATTACCAGTGCCGGTGATAGTAAACACTGCATTTCCATCTATATCAAGAAAAGCATTGTTTTGATCTATCGTAATACCATAAAGTCTGTTGCAATTATCTTTTGTAGATATAACATTTACATCTCCATTTACTTTCAAAGTTGCATCTTTTACATAAATACCTGCATATCTACCACTGCTTTCTACATTTTCCACCAAATCATTAGCACCTAAAGTTATACTCTGATATGGTGTATCGGGAGTAGTAGTAATGCTAATTCCTTCCGCCCACGCTTGACCAGTAATAACAAACGCCATCAATGCGCCCAGTGCCAAGCTTCTTTTCAACATCTTTTTACTCATAGAAAAACACCTCTTTCAAAAATTAGAGTAATATATTTATTACAAAGCTTCCACTTGCCAGAAGCAATATAACCAAAAA
>JAFTMR010000034.1 GCA_017452325.1 Phascolarctobacterium sp.
CCACTGGGCATATGACTCCGTAGCTAAATTGGCAGCTGCAGGCGTAGTTGATGGCTATGCTGACGGCGCATTCGACGGCGACAAACTGATGACCCGTTATGAAATGGCTCAAATCGTAGCAAAAGCTATGGCAAAAGGCGCAAACGTTGACAAACTGGCTGCAGAATTTGCTGACGAACTGGATACCCTCGGTGTTCGCGTAGCTAAATTGGAAAAAGGCGCTGACGCTGTTAAAGTAAGTGGTCAAATCCGTTATGCTTATGCGTCTTATGATGGAGATAGCAAATCTTCTGACAACACTTTGCGTTCCCGTATCTACATCCAAGGTCAAATCAACGATGATTGGTCCTACACTGGTATGCTCCAAAATGTTCAAGATTTCTCCAACGATGTTGATGAAGAATCTGACATTGACTTCCAACGTGCGTACGTACAAGGTAAATTGGGTGGCTTAGACGTAACTGCTGGTCGTTACAATATGTTCCTTGCTAATGGTAACCTTTATGACCATCGTGCAGATGCTATTGAAGCTTCTTATGGCAAAGACGTAAAAGTGACTGCTTTCTATGGTAAACCGACCCAAATGGATGATACTCTGAACTATCTTGTTGATGAGAAAAATGGTGGCGAATTTGATCTTGATTATGGTCAAACTTATGGTGCTCACGTTGCAACCGAAATTGGTGTAGTGAAAGCACAAGTAGGTTATACTGTATATGCTGATGGCGATATGAATCATAAAGGTCTGATTAATGATGTATGGGGTGATTCTGAAAAAGTTGATGAATTGGAATCTAACAAAGTATGGAACGTTGGTGTAGCATTTGATCTTGCCAAAGACTTGACTTTGACCGCTGATTATCTGCAATCTGACTTCGATACTATTAAAGATCCATTCCAAGAAGGAAAAACTTATGGAATCGATGATGAAGGTTATGTAGTAGGTTTGTCTTATAAAGGTGCTTCCGCTGCAACTCCTGGTTCTTGGGGGCTGTATGGCAACTGGTATGACCAAGGTCGTGGTACCGTAATGGCTCACACTATGAATGGTGCTTATGGTGAAACTGGTTTTGAAGGTTATATGGTTGGTGTTAACTATACTCTCGCTAAAAATATCGTAGCAGCTGTAGAATATTATGATTTGGAAACCAAAGGCATCAATGGTTTGGTAGAAAAAGAAGACCTCGAAACTTTGTGGACTCAAGTTGTATTCACTTTCTAATTTAAGAATTAGTTAGTTTTTACATTTTAATTTAAAAACAGATACAACAATCCCCTGCTTCCGTTTGGAGGCAGGGGATTTGTACGTTTAGGAAAATAATAAGTATTCTATTGACCTCTTGATATTATATATAGTATCATAAATATAAAGCAGTCAAATAATTCTATAGAGGTGAATACATGTCGAAGTTAGAAAATCGCAGAGTTTTTATCCGAATTTATAGATGTGGATGAGCAGTAGATACGGATCTTAAGGAGGTAAAAACAATGAAGAAAACTTTAGAATACTATATGAATCTTAAATATCCTACGCAAATTACGGAGATAGATATTAAAGATGGCGGAGGCTTCTTGGTAGAGATACCTTTGCTTAAAGGTTGTGTAAGTGATGGAGAAACTATTGCAGAAGCTTTGGAAAATATAAATGAAGCTAAAAAAGAGTGGTTGGCTTATATGTTAGAGAATGGTTTACCAATACCGGAACCTCTTGACGTGAGTAAGTACAGTGGTAAGTTTGTGGTTAGGATTCCCAAATCACTACATAAAACCATTTCAGAACAATCTAAAATGGAAGGTTTAAGTTTGAATCAGTATGTAGCTAACTCTTTAGCCTTTGTTGCCGGTCAAAAGCAAATGGCTTTAAGTAAGTAATAAATCAATCCCCTGCTTCCGTTTGGAGGCAGGGGATTTGTGCTTTGCTTACCAAAATGTTTCACGTGAAACATTTTATTTTTTTACTTGTCCTAAAATTTCCTCATTGTCTTCGCCCAAGCGAGGTGCTCGTTTGGAAAGCTTTGCCGGAGTTTTGCTAAGCTTCATGGCAAAACCAATCTGTTTGTATTCACCCAGCTCTTCGTCTTGGACGGAGAGTACCATTTCGTTAGCTTGGGTCTGCTCCGCTGCGCAGGCTTCTGCAAAATCTAGCACAGGCGTTACGCAGGTGTCCTTGCCTTTTAAATAAGCCTCCCACTCACTCATGGTGCGCTTTGCAAATTCAAGGGCAAGCTGTTCTTTAAGGTAGGGATGGTTTGCCTCGTCATCAATGAGGTCAATCATATCTGCCCGTTCAAGAGCGTTGCATAAATTAGTCCAGAACTTTTTTTCCAGACAGCCTACGGAAACGTAACGGCTGTCTTTTGTTTTATAGATGTTGTAGTTGGCGTACATGCCTGTCAGCCAGTTGTTGCCACGCTCCGCCACGAAGCCACTGCCAAAGTAAAGGCTGGCAGCGCCGGGCATCAAGGTCATGGCGATATTATAAAGGTTAATGTCAATCTCTTGACCCTGTCCCGTCATTTGAGCGTGGCGCAGGGCAATCATAATACTCATACCTGCCGCCATGGAAGCGTTCATATCCGCCATCAGCACGCCGGGAATAGCAGGCTTGCCGCCCGCTTCGCCACTCATATTGGTAATGCCGGCAAGGCTAACGTAGCCAATGTCGTGGTCAGCCTGCTTCGCCAGTGGGCCTTTGGCTCCATAACCGGTGAGAGCGCAGTAAATAATCTTAGGGTTCAGCTTGCTGACGGTTTCGTAGTCAATGCCAAGCTTTTTCAGCACGCCGGGGCGATAGCTTTCCACTACAACATCCGCAGTCTTTGCCAGTTCAAGGAAGGTGTTTTTGCCTTCCTCTGTTTTTAAATCCAGGACTACGCTTTTCTTGTTGCGGTTCAGCTGTAAATGCCAGTAGCCAAAATCTTTCAAGAAGGGCGGGAAGGTGCGGGAGTAGTCTCCGCGACCGGGTTCTTCTATTTTAATAACCTCTGCCCCAAAATCTGCCAGGAGCATAGTGCAGTAGGGACCGGGTAAGAGTCTGGATAAATCTAAAATTCTAATACCTTCCAGGGCTTGCATACTAACACTTCCTTCTATATATATTACAGTCTTGCGCCGTTGCTCAGGTAAACATATTCTGCTTTAGCCTCGTCAGCTTCGTCTTGGGTGATAAAGCCATGTTTAGCCATGGTGTTCAGTACCAGCATTTGGCGTTGCTTACATTCCACCGGATGGTCAAAGGGATTGAGAGCGGAGGGGGCGTAGGGAAGAGCGGCGAGCACTGCTGCTTCCTGTAGACTTAGCCTGCTGGCGTGCTTACCAAAGTAAACTCTGCTGGCTTGGTGAATGCCTGTAGCTCCGGCACCAAAGTAGGTGGTGTTCAGATACATTTCCAAAATTTCGTCCTTCTCATACTTATCTTCCAGCATTACGGAAAGGATGGCTTCCTCAACCTTACGCTCCATGGTTTGCTCGTGGGTGAGGAAGGTGTTTTTAACAAATTGCTGGGTGATGGTACTGCCACCCTGGGTAATTTCACCCTCTGTAATATTAGCCAGCATAGCGCGCAAAATGCTTTCAGGGGCAATGGCGCCATGCTCGTAAAATTTGTGGTCTTCAATGGCGATGAGGGCGTTCTGCATATTTTTAGGGATATCTGCAAGCTGTACCCATTCCGGATTTTCACGCAGGGGGTTGATTACCTCCTCAATGTTAATGGCGAGGAAGAATTTTTGTACGGGAGCAGGCCATTCTTCTTGGGGAGGCAGGATGGAAAGGATAAGGCTTTTCATTGCATCCTTCTGGTGCTGTTCCACTCTTGCCTTTTCTTTAGGAGGAACCTGTTTTTCTTGGGTGGTGTCTTTATCATCGAAGGCTTGCATACCCATAAATAGTATGGCGACTAGAAAAATTGTTTTCATCATGCTGAGAGTACCTCACAAATAATTTGTAGTACTTTTATTTTAACAAGAAAGTGACAACTTGGCAAAACTTATGCAGAAAAATACTATGAAAACAAACGCTAAAGTAGTAAAATATAAATAATAAAATGGGTAACTGTTTCTATTAAATTTTTACGGAAAGATTTGCGAAAGGCTTGCAATTTTATACGAGAGAGTTGTATAATTACCAATCATAAGGAGGTTAGATATGAAAGCGAGTGTTATTGGTGCTACCGGTTTTGCCGGAGCAGAACTGTTGCGACTGCTGGAGGGGCATCCCGAAGCAGAGATTGCCTGCATTACTTCCGAAAGTAGTACCGGCGAAGCCATTGCTAATATGTATCCACATTTGGCAGGCAGGATTGAAAAGAACCTTACCTCCATGCAGGATATTGAAGCCATTGCTGCTGCCAGTGATGTAATCTTTATTGCTCTGCCTCATGGTCACGCCATGAAGATTGGCAAGCACCTGCGAGATAGCAAGGTAAAGATTATTGATTTGGGTGGTGACTATAGATTTAAAGACCATAAGGTTTTTGAGGAATGGTACAAGGTGGAACACCTTGACCCGGAGGCAAAGGCTGTTTATGGTTTAACAGAGCTTTATCGTGAACAGGTTAAGGGCGCTAAACTTTTGGCTAACCCTGGCTGCTATACTACTTGCAGTATTCTGGCCCTTGTTCCCCTTCTGAAAGCTGGCTTGGTTGAAACCAAGAACATTATCGTTGATGCTAAGAGCGGTACTACCGGCGCAGGCAGAAGCCTTAAATTAGGAAGCCTGTATTGCAGTGTTAACGAAAACTTTAAGGCTTATGGTGTGGCAAGCCATCGTCACACTCCGGAGATTGAACAGGCATATAGCGGATTTGCGGGGGAAGAAGTTACCATTCAATTTACTCCCCACCTGTTGCCTGTGGATAGGGGCATTTTGGCAACCTGTTATGCAAATCTTAAAGAAGGCGTAACTGATGGACAAATTGCAGAAGCCTTTGAAGCGATGTATGGCGATGAGTATTTTATCCGTCTGCGTGGTAAGGGTGCTTGTCCTGAAATTAAAAACGTGCGTGCTTCCAACTATGTTGATTTAGGCTGGCAGGTTGATAAGCGTACTGGTCGCATCATCGTAATGAGTGCTATCGATAACCTTGTGAAAGGTGCGGCAGGGCAGGCGGTGCAGAATATGAACGTTATGTTTGGGTGTGACGAAAAGTTAGGATTGACACAATTACCTATTTATCCATAATTTTTCATTAACCAAACTTGTACTAACATAAAAACGTTAGAAGTGCTGTATAACGAGGCGGAACGAGCTTGTGCAGCGAAGGCGTACTAGGGCGTACGTCGAGCAAGCAAGCGAAGTTCCAACAAAGTTAGACGGTGCTTATAACGTTTTCGAAAGAAGGAATTACTAATGAAGAAAATTGATGGTTGGGTTACTGCTCCGCAGGGCTTTTTAGCCGCAGGCGTAAAGGCTGGCATTAAAGCCAGTGGTAACCACGACGTTGCTGTAATTTACAGTACTGTTCCCGCAGCTTGTGGTGCAGTGTTTACTCAAAATAAAATGTGTGCTGCCCCCGTACTTGTAAGCCGCGAAGTAAATAAACAGCCCTACGCCCAAGCTATCTTGGTAAACAGTGGTTGTGCCAACGCTTGCACAGGTGCCCAAGGTATTGAGGACGCTAAGAAAATGCAAGCTCATGGCGCAGAGCTTTTAGGTATCGAGCCGGAACAAGCTTTTATCTGTTCCACCGGTGTTATGGTCACTTCCTGCCCATGGACAAGCTGCTGACAGGTATTGCAGATGCTATTGATGCTATGGACGAAAGCGAAGGCGAAAGCTGCGCTATGGCAATTCAAACTACGGATACCTTCATTAAAAAGGCAGCTTACGAAACTGAAATTGATGGCAAGACCGTAAGGATTGCAGGCATTGCTAAGGGTGCAGGCATGATTCATCCTAATATGGCGACCATGCTGACCTTCATTACCACTGACGCTGCCATCGCACCCGACGTTTTGAAGCGTGCGGTGAAAGCTGCTGCTGACAAGTCCTTTAATATGGTGGTCGTTGACGGCGATACCAGTACTAACGATAGTATGATTGTTCTTGCCAACGGTTTGGCAGAAAATGAAATCATCCTGTCCGAAGAGCATCCTGACTATCCTGCTTTCTTTGAAATGTTGGTAGCTTGCGCGACTGATTTGGCAAAGCTGATTGCTCATGACGGCGAAGGCGCTACTAAATTCTTGGAAGTAAACGTAGTGGGTGCTGCTACTTGGCAAGATGCCAAGACTGCTGCAATGGCGATTGCTAAATCTCCGCTGGTAAAGACTGCTTTCTTTGGCGAAGACCCTAACTGGGGACGCATTGTATGTGCGGCTGGTTACAGCGGTGCGGAGATGCTTGCCGATAAGGTTAATTTGGAGATTGGCGGCGTACGTTTGGTAGAAAATGGTATGAACTGCGATGTTCCAGCTGAACGCCTTGCTCCCATTATGGCAGAGCACGATATTTCCATGACTATTGATCTTGCTGCCGGCGAAGAGCAGGCAACTGTTTGGACCTGTGATTTTAGCTATGAATATGTGAAGATTAACGGTGAATATCACACCTGATTTATATAAAACCTTTATAAAAAACTAAGGAGGCATTTGTTATGATTATTAATGATACTCAAGTACAAACTTTAATTGAAGCTCTGCCGTATTTGCGTGATTTTAAAGATAAAACCATCGTTGTGAAATATGGTGGCAACGCAATGCTTAACGACCAAATCAAAACCAAAGTGTTGCAAGATATCGTGTTCCTGCAATGTGCAGGCATGCGTCCTGTTGTAGTACATGGTGGTGGTCCGGAAATTACCGCTATGCTGATGCAAGCTGGCAAAAAAAGCGAGTTCGTTAGCGGCTTGCGTGTAACTGACGCTGAATCCGTTGGCATTGCAGAAATGGCTCTGGTTGGCAAGATTAACACTGATTTGGTAGCTCGTCTGAATATGCTTGGTGGTCGTGCTGTTGGTTTGAACGGCAAAGATGCTAACTTGGTACAAGCTAAGAAACATTTGGCAGACGTTTACGAAAACGGTGAAGTTAATCTGGTAGACATTGGTTATGTTGGCAATGTGGAACATGTTAACACTGAATTGATTGAAGTGCTTTTGTCCAATGGCTTCATTCCTGTAATTGCTCCTACCGGCGTTGGCAACAGCGGCGAAACCTATAATATCAATGCTGACAGCGTAGCAGGGGAAATTGCCGGTGCGTTGAAAGCTGAAAAGCTTTTGGTGCTCACTGACGTGCGTGGTATTTACTCCGACTATCGTGATGAAAAAAGCTTTATCTCCACTCTTACCTTCGAAAAAGCGCAAGAGCTCATCATCCGCGGTAAAATTGATGGAGGCATGATTCCCAAAGTTCGTGCTTGCATCACCGCTCTTTCTGGCGGTGCTAAGAAAACTCACATCATCGATGGTCGCGCAGAGCACACCATTCTTATGGAAATCTTTAGTGACAGCGGTGTAGGTACTGAAGTTGTAAAAGAGCTTCGCTAATGTAAAAACGACACGAATCCTGTAATACTACGTTACAGCTAGATTATTTGCTTGACGCACGCACAGTGCTTCGTCACTGTGCCTTGTCTTACAGAATTTTGACGCTTTTGATGTTAGCATAGGAGGTTGTATATGATGGATTACAATACAGTAATCAATGAAACAGATAAATATTATTTGCCTGTGTTTGGCAGATATCCTCTGGTAATCGACCATGGCAAAGGCTGTAAGCTGTATGATGCCAAGGGCGAGGAGTATCTGGACTTTTTGGCAGGCATTGCCGTAAATGCTTTGGGTCATGCCCATCCTGTACTGGTAAAGGCTATTGCAGACCAAGCGGCAAAGGTAATGCATTGCTCCAATTTGTATTACACCGAGATTCAGGCTAAAGCCATCCGCACCATTGCGGAAGTGAGTGGCTTTGATAGAATCTTTTTGGCAAACAGTGGTGCAGAAGCTAATGAAGGCGCCTTGAAGCTGGCTCGTAAATACGGCAAGCTGAAAGGCGAAGGCAAGTTCCGCATCATTACTGCGGTACATTCTTTCCATGGACGCACCCTGTTGACCGTAACTGCAACCGGTCAAAGCAAGTACCAAGTTGGCTACGAGCCCTTGCCCGGTGGTTTTGATTATGTAGAATACGGCAATATTGCTGAGCTGGAAGCTAAGATTGGTGACGATGTATGCGCTGTACTTTTGGAACCCATCCAAGGCGAAGGTGGCGTACATGTTCCCAGTGATGAATATTTGCAGCAAGTACGTGCTTTGTGCGATAAGCACGATGCTCTGTTGATTTTTGATGAAATTCAGTCCGGTGTAGGACGTAGCGGTAAATGGTTCGCCTATATGCACAGCGGTGTTAAACCTGACGTGCTGACCTTTGCTAAGGGCGTTGGCGGCGGCTTCCCCTTGGGCGGCTTCGCTGTTGATGAACGTTTGGCAACTGTGTTTAAGCCTGGCGATCATGGCAGTACCTTTGGTGGTAATCCTTTGGCTTGTGCTGCTGCTTATGCCTGCTTAACCGCAATTCGTGCAGAAAACTTAGTGGATAAGGCTGCTGTTCAAGGTGTTTACTTTAAGGAACAGCTGGAAGCCTTGGCTGCCAAATATCCTGACAAGGTTAAAGAGGTGCGTGGTCGTGGTTTAATCCTTGGTATGGAATTGACTAAGGAAGGCAAGCCCGTTGTAGAAACCTGCCTGCGCGAGCATGTTATTGTGAACTGCACTGCCGGTAATGTCATTCGTCTGGTTCCGCCCTTGATTGTAACTAAAGAAGAGATTGATACTGTAATCAAGGCATTGGATAAGGCGTTGGCTGAATTTTAGGAGGGGAATTTTTAATGGCGTTAAAACATAAAGATTTAATTTCCATTCACGATTTAGAAATCGGTGAAGTTGCGTTGATATTAGACGTAGCGGCGAAATTAAAGCGTAAACAAAAAAATGGTGAGCCTCACCAATATTTAAAAGGCAAAACCTTGGCGATGCTTTTCTCCAAAGCGTCTACCCGTACCAGAACTTCCTTTGAAGTTGGCTTTTTCCAATTGGGCGGTCATCCCATTTACTTGAGCGACGATGCTTCCCAAATTGGTCGTGGTGAACCGGTAAGAGATACTGCTCGCGTGCTTTCCCGTTTTGTTGACGGTATCATGATTAGAACTTTCTCTCATGATTCTGTTATTGAGCTGGCTAAATATGCAAGCATTCCTGTAATCAACGGTTTGACTGACCTGCTCCATCCCTGTCAAGCACTTACAGACCTTTTCACCATCCAAGAAAAGATGAAGGTTTTGAAGGGTCGTAAGATGGTTTATGTGGGTGACGGCAATAATATGGCGCACTCCTTGATGTATGCTTGCGCAAAGGTTGGTATGAATATGGTATGTGCTTGTCCGCAAGGTTACCAGCCTGACCCCCACATTCTTGCTGAAGCGCAAGAGGATGCATCCCACACCGGCTGCTCCATTACTGTTGAAGAAGATGTAATGAAAGCGGTTAAAGGTGCGGACGTTCTTTACACTGATACTTGGGCAAGTATGGGTCAAGAAGAAGAGCACGATGCCCGCAAGAAAATTTTTGCACCCTACCAAATCAACGCAGAGCTCCTTGCTGCTGCAAGACCGGAAGCAATCGTAATGCACTGCCTGCCTGCTTATCGTGGTGAAGAGATTACTGACGATGTAATTGAAGGACCCCAATCCGTTGTGTTTGACCAAGCGGAAAACCGCTTGCATGTGCAAAAGGCAATCATGGCTCTCTTGATGAGTGACGAAGTTTTGTAATCGTAGTGTATACATTAAAAAACTACTGGACAATAAAAAAAATAGTGCTATAATATTCAATAACGTTGCAAGAATATTCATCGATTATGAATAAGATGATGAATAAAAAATGGAGGCTTATATAATGAAAAAAGAAGATATCAAAAAAGTAGTTCTGGCTTACTCCGGTGGCCTTGATACATCCGTAATTATTCCTTGGTTGAAAGATAACTACAACAACTGCGAAGTTATCGCTGTTTGTGCTGACCTTGGCCAAGGCGACGAACTTGATCCGGTTTATGACAAAGCTCTCAACACCGGTGCAAGCAAATGCTTCATTCTTGACCTGAAAGAAGAGTTCATTACCGACTATGTATGGCCCACCGTTAAAGCTGGCGCTGTATATGAAAAGAAATACCTCCTCGGTACTTCCTTCGCTCGTCCGTTGATTGCTAAAAAATTGGTAGAAATCGCTATCGCTGAAGGCGCTGACGCTATTGCTCATGGTGCTACCGGCAAAGGCAACGACCAAGTACGTTTTGAACTTTCCTGCAAAGCTCTGGCTCCTCAATTGGCAATCATCGCTCCTTGGCGTGAATGGACCTTCCGTTCTCGTGAAGACGAAATTGAATATGCAGAAGCACACAATATTCCCATTCCTGTATCCAAAGAACACGACTATTCCATGGACCGCAACATCTGGCACTTGAGCCATGAAGGTTCCGACCTTGAAGATCCCTGGAATGCTCCGAAAGATGAACTGTTCATCGTAACCAATACTCCGGAAAAAGCTCCTGACAAACCGGAATACATTGAAGTTGAATATGAACAAGGCGTTCCCGTTGCTGTAAACGGCGAAAAACTTGCTCCGCTCGCATTGGTAGAAAAACTTAACGAAATCGGTATCCGTAATGCTATCGGTATCACCGATATGGTAGAAGACCGTCTTGTTGGCATGAAATCTCGTGGCGTTTATGAAAATCCGGCTGGCGCAATCATCTACTTCGGTCATAATGATCTGGAAAACCTGTGCCTCGACCGCGCAACCCAAAGCTTCAAACAACAAGTTTCCATCCGTTATTCCGAATTGGTATACGATGGCATGTGGTTCAGCCCGTTGCGTGAAGCATTGGACGGCTTCGTAAACGAAACCCAAAAAACTGTTACCGGTACTGTTCGTATGAAACTTTACAAAGGCAATATCTACAGTGCAGGCGTTAAATCCCCGTACTCCCTGTACAGCCAAGAATATGTAACCTTCGGCGAAGACGAAGTTTACAACCAAGCAGACGCAACCGGCTTCATCAACCTCTTCGGTTTGCCGCTGAAAGTTCGCGCTCTGATGAAACAAGGTGTACTGAAATAATGGCTAAGCTCTGGGGCGGCAGATTCAGTAAAAATACTAACGAATTAGTGGACGCATTTAATGCGTCCATTGATTTTGATAAGCGTTTATATAATGAAGATATCCGTGGCAGCATCGCTCACGCTAATATGCTGGCAAAATGCGGTATCATTCCGGCAGAGGACGGGGAAAAGATTGTTGCCGGTCTGAAGGAAATCTTGAAGGATATTGAAGCTGGCAACTTTAGCTTTGAAGTTGCTTTGGAAGATATCCATATGAACGTTGAAGCACGTTTGACCGAGCGTATTGGTCAAGCTGGTGCTCGCTTGCATACCGCGCGTAGCCGTAACGACCAAGTAGCGCTGGATATGCATATGTATATGAAAAAAGAAGTAGCAGAAATTGCAGAGCTGCTCATCAATTTTGAAAAGGCTTTGCTGACTGTTGCTAAAAAACATGATAGAACCTTGATGCCCGGTTACACTCATCTCCAAAGAGCGCAACCGATAACCTTCGCACATCATCTGCTGGCATACTTCAATATGCTGCAGCGTGACTTCCGCCGTTTGTTAGGCGTGTGGGAAGGTGCGGATATGATGCCCTTGGGCGCGGGTGCTATTGCAGGTACTACTTTCCCCATTGACCGTCACGACGTAGCGGTGCAACTTAATTTTGGCAAGGTGTACTGCAACAGTATGGACGCTGTTAGTGACAGGGACTATGTAATTGAATTCTTGTCCTTTGCTTCCATGCTGATGATGCACATGAGCCGTTTAAGTGAAGAGGTTTGCTTGTGGAGCAGCACTGAATTTGGCTTCATTGAACTGGACGATGCTTTCGCTACCGGTTCTTCCATGATGCCGCAAAAGAAAAATCCGGATATCGCAGAGCTTGTTCGTGGCAAAACCGGTCGCGTCTATGGTCATTTGCAGGCAATGCTGGTAACTGCAAAAGGCTTGCCCTTAACCTACAATAAGGACTTGCAAGAAGATAAAGAAGGCTTCTTCGACGCAGTGGATACCATCAAGTTCAGCTTGGCGGTTTATACCGATATGATTATGACCATGACTGTGAACGTTGACAAAATGCAGCAAGCAGTTAGCAAGGATTTCTCCAACGCTACCGACTTGGCAGACTACCTTGTTCGCAAGGGCTTGCCCTTCCGCCAGGCTCACGAAGTTGTTGGCAAATGCGTAGCCTATGCAATTTTGAACAACAAGTTCCTGCCGGAAATCTCCTTGGAAGAGTACAAGGACTTCTCCGAACTCTTTGAAGCAGATTTGCTGGAGGCTTTGAAACCGGAAAACTGTGTGGCTGCTCGTAAATCTTACGGCGGACCTGCCTTTACCGAAAACGAAAAGCAATTCGCCATTGGCGAGGAGGTAGTTGCTGCTCAAGAAAAAACTTTGGCAGAGCTGCAGGCAAAACTATAAAAAATAATAAAAAACCACATTTATTCTTACATTGGATAAATGTGGTTTTGTTTTTTGTGCTATAATAAAACTGATATAATATCTTTTGATGTAAGTAGGTGAGGGTTTTGCTTATTCAGATACAAGGACTGTTATCTACCATAGGAATCTTAGATATCGTAGATATTCTTGTGGTTGCTTATTTCTTATATACTTTGTACCAAATGCTGGTCAATACCAGAGCCGCAACCTTAATCAAGGGCTTGCTTATCTTGCTGGTGATTATGATGGGCAGCAGGTGGATGAACCTGCACGTTATTAGCTGGCTAATGGAAAAGAGTATGACTGTTATCTTGGTAGCTTTGCCCGTAGTGTTCCAGCCGGAGCTGCGCCGTGCCTTAGAGCAGATTGGTCGCGGTAAATGGTTGCACAAGGGTGGCAGCAGCGAACTGGACGAAGCAGAATTTACAGAAATGCTTAACGCCGTAACCAATGCTACGACTATTATGAGCCGTCGCAAGGTGGGTGCGTTGATGGTGTTTGAACGTAGCACCGGTTTGGAAGAGCGTATTGAAACCGGCATAGCCATTGACGGACTTTTAAGTGAAGGGCTGTTGCTTAATATTTTTGAAAATGATACTCACCTGCATGATGGTGAGGTCATTATCCGCGGCAAGCGTATTGTTGAGGCAAGCTGCCTGTTGCCCCTGA
>JAFTMR010000035.1 GCA_017452325.1 Phascolarctobacterium sp.
CCAATATTACGCCCTGCAGCTAAAAAAGATAGACGTTCCTCACAAACTAATTTTACTGCTTTTAATTTTTCTTCAAAAGTAAATGCCATAAAAAAATAACCCCCAATCGTTGTTTGTCCAACAATTGGGGTTCACTTCACTATCGGCAGCACCATTCTTTCTAAGACAATTATATAATATACTACGACAAAGAGCAAGGCACATTGTACCTTGCTCTTAAAATTTTTATGAAATTAGAAACTGTAGCGTACACCTAAGTTCCATTGCCAGTTGGTATCTACTTCACCGCCAAAGGTCTTTTCAACATCAGCATAAATATAGGTTGCTTTGGACAAGTTAATGTTAGCACCTACGCCAACTTCCCACCAGCCGCCACCAAGGTCTTGTTCAAGTTTTTCTTGACCATCCAGAGTTACAGCGGTTTCGCCGTCAAAGTCGTACAAGTAGGAAGCACGAGCGTAAACATTGCCTTGCTTAATGTCCTTGCCCAAGCTAAATCCAACGCGTCCAATCAAGCTTTCCATTCCGTCTTGGGCAACCTTAACTCCTGCTTTGGACAGGTAATCTACTGCAGAAACCTTACCGTAGGTCAATTCTACTTGGGGTTCAATCCACAAGCCTTTACCTTGTTGGATGCGTTTACCAAATTCAGCACTTACACTGTAGCCATTGGTGCTGTAATCAGCGTCTTCCATACCACTGTAAGATTTAAAATCATTTTCCAGACGAGCGTACTTCGCAATCAAATCAACAAAGGTTCCATCATCATTCAGCTTGCTACCATAGATGGACAATGCTTTGTTAGTGTTTTCGCCACTACCTTTGGCAAAACTAGTTTCGCCATCAGTGTAGCTAAGTGCCATACCCACAGTCCAACGTTTGTCAACGCTAAGTTTTTCATCATAGCCTAATTGGTATTGGTTGTATTGACTCTTAACGCTCTTATATTCATCTTCACCACGAACCATACGTACCCAAACGCCATGCTCACCATTAGCATTGCGCAGCTCGCCCATGCGTTTATTCATATCGTTCATTTCTGCACGCCAGCTCATCAAGCCCAGAGCTGCCATATCTTTAGCGCTAATGTTTGCAGAAGCAACAGTTTTGTTTACTTTATCACTGATAGTACCATAGCCAGTAACTTCTGCGCTAATTTCATCATAAACTGAACCACCAGTAATTGCTACAGTAGTAACTGCCGATTCATCACCATTGTCCATCTTAGCAACCTTACTCAGGTTAGCCAACTCTGTATCCTGATTATTGGTCGCAACTTTAAGAGCATAACCTCCACCTTTTGTTTTAACAACCATTTGGTCAGGGGTTGCATCACCAACTTGCAATGTGCCTTCACCAGACAAAGTACCTACCGTAATTTTATTGCCACTAGATGTCTGTTGAATAACACCTTTGTTTAAAGTAAGCATGGCAACATTACTATCACCAGTGTTTTGCCAATATGCACCATTACTTAATCCTATGGGAGAATTACTATTAGTACCTATTGCACCTTTAACATAGGAATTACCACCATCCAACGTCATACCACTAAGAACAGCGTCTTCCTCTGCCAAAATAGCATATCCATTGTCACTGGTATTTTCTATGGTAATATTTTCTTTAATATCTAAAACAAGACTGCCTTGTCCTACATAAATCACTGAATTTTTTCTTGATTCTTTATCTTCTCCAATTGCAGAAACTACGTTTAACTTATTTGCAATAATGCTAGTTGTTCCATTTGCCAAATAATTGGCAATTGCTCCACGTTCACTACTTGTAACATTAACAGTACCACCATTGATAATAATTGTACCACCTTGGTTAGCAATACCATAACCATCTGTAGTTTTTTCCTTGTTTATATCCAAAGTCTCAAAGCCAGTTATAGTAATTTTACCACCACTTGCATACATACCATCACCATCAGCACCACTTTTCAAAATTATAGTTTTTGCATCTAATACTAAATCATCATTAGCCTCAACATACATCGCATTATGTTCTTTAGCATCAACAGTGATTTTATTTGCATACATTTTAACAACATCTGCTACACCTGAAACACTAAGCAAGGCATTACCATTAACATTATTTGTAACAATAATTTCGCCATAATTTTTACCTACTTCGTTAATAGAAACATTACCACAAACAACACCATTCCAGTCACTGCCAGAAGCATCTGAAACAAATTCCAAAGTTTGCCCTTGATTAACGGTAATATTAGCATTCTTAGCTATAGTATTTTCTGCTTTTGTAGTAAGTACTACTTTAGCTTCTTCACCTAAATTATAATTACCACCGTCATTCAAATAAATAATGTTATCTGTAATGGTAACAGTTTCTAAAACTGGCTCCGCAGCCCACGCTTGACCAATAATTACAAAAGCCATCAACGCGTCCAGTGCCAAGCTTCTTTTCAAAATCTTTTTACTCATTAAAAAACACCTCTTTCAATATTATGAGAGTAAAATATTTATTACAAAGCTTCTGATTGCCCAGAAGCAATATAACCTTAATTACAAATCCCCCTTCAGTCAGCTACGCTGACAGCTTCCCCAAAGGGGACGCCTTACTTACGAACAAAATTTATTTGCTTTACAAGCAACGATTAGCAAAAAGCAGCGACACAAATTCAAGAAAATATCGCGAAGCTCCGCATCCTGAGCTGTACTCTCTAAAAGCTTGAATAGCTTACGAAGCGAATATGCGGACAGCGATATTTTTATACTAAAAGGAGCGTTACGCTGCCTTTAAAACTCCACTAACAACCGAAGCTTTTTGCTTGTTGCGGAAAGCAATAAATTTTGAATCACAGCCCTTTTACATCCACTGCTTTAAGCAGTCTCAAAATCTGTACCGCCTCTTCCAGCTCAATGGCATGCTTAGCAGTACCCTCTCCTTTAGTTTCTGAAGCTCTATACTCCCCACCATCAAACTCTGTAAAAAAATCTGCCATCTTACAGCCAAGTATCTCGCTCATTTTAAAAAGGTTTTGCGTAGTAATAGCTGTCCTGCCTGCTTCCATATTGCTCAAGTTGGTTTGGGAAAGTCCTATCAGCTCCGCCATCCTAGTTTGAGAAATACCTTTATCTAACCGCAAAAACTTAACCCTACGACCAAGCATTTTAAACTTTTCATTCATAAGCAACACCTCAGAAAAGTAATTGTCTGATATTAAATATCTCAACTTTTCTCCTTAAAAAGATTTTAAATATCTCATTTGCTTCATTATACGACTTTGTATATCCTGTGTCAATTTCATAAAATAGTTTTATTTATCTCACCATCATCTTCTAATAGTTTAAAATATCTTAGAGGAGGTGCTTAAAGGTGAACGATGGCTCAAAATTTAAAGATTTTTTTGCAGAGAGAATATACCAATTGCGTGATGAACGTAATATTTCTGCTCGTGAACTAAGCTTAATAATGGGACAAAACAGTAGCTACATAAATAGGATTGAAAATAAACTAACCCTACCATCTATGCAAGGTTTCTTCTGTATTTGCGAATGTCTTGACATTACACCACAAGAGTTTTTCCACACGGAAGCCGTCCCATCTTATACAATTCGTTCTACAATAAAGATGCTCAACCAGTTAGATGAACAGGAGCTAGAAGCAATCAACCATTTACTGATGGTTATGCTAAAAAATAAAAATACGACTGTCGAATGACTAACTCTCTTGAAGTTAGTACGACAGTCGTTTTTGTTTTTAATTATAACGATTTTTCTTTGTAAGGACATTCCTGCAGCAGCACGCACTCACTGCACAGCGGCTTCCTCGCCTTGCAGACTAAACGCCCATGCCAAATAAACCAGTGATGTGCATCGCTCCACTTTTCCATGGGAATCGCCTTCTGCAGTTCCTTTTCTGTTGCCAAGGGGTCTGCCCCCTTCGCCATACCCAACCGATGACTCACACGAAAGACATGGGTATCTACCGCAATGGCAGGTACGTTGTAAATTACACTCGCCACTACGTTAGCAGTCTTCTTGCCCACGCCCGGAAGCTTCATCAAGGTTTCAATCTTGTCAGGAACTTGGCTATTAAATTCTTCTACCAGCATTTTACAGGTAGCAAGCAAATTCTTAGCCTTAGCGTGGAACAAGCCGCAGTCCCTAATTTCATGCTCCATCTCCTCTTGGGTAAGCGCACCCATTTTTTCCGGAGTGTTCAACCTTGGAAAGATACGCGCCGTAATTTTGTTGACACGCTCGTCCGTACATTGGGCAGAAAGGATTACCGCCACCAGCAGTTCAAAGGGAGAATTATAATTTAAGGCAGTCTTGGTATCCTTATAGGTTTCTTCTAATATTTTTAAGATAGCTTCTCGTTTGCTTTTGCGTAACATTAGTTAGTCAAGCTCCTTACCGGTGCGGGAATACGTCCGCCACGA
>JAFTMR010000036.1 GCA_017452325.1 Phascolarctobacterium sp.
AAGAATCGTGACAGGGAGCTTTCACAGAGCATACGACTGAATAAGGAGTATGCGCGTGTGATAGATAGCATCATATATTTTCGGGAATCTACAGCAAAAACTGGAAATGTGTTATAATTACTCTGTTATATTGTGTATATAAACATAAGGAGATATCGTTATGCGTATTGTTGTTGCCGGTGCCGGCAAGCTTGGATATAGTATCGCCCAGTTGTTGGCGGAAGATGAATTTGACGTAGTAGTTATTGAAATTGACAGTGCTCGTAAAGAGGTAGTGCAAAGCTCTTTGGACGTGCTTGCTATTGAAGGTAATTGCTGCAGTCCTTATATTTTTGAAAGTCCTGACGTGCACGATGCAGATGTTTTGATTGCATGTACCGATAGTGATGAAGTTAATATGATTGCTTGCATGATGGGTAAGAGCCATGGTATCAAGCACACTGTTGCCCGTATTCGTAATGTTGAGTATGCGGTACATTCTCCTCAAATGCTCAACCATGATATGAAGATTGATTTGATTCTTAATCCGGAGCGTATTACCGCTACTGAAATTGAGCATATCCTTATGACACCTTCCGCTTTGAACGTAGATGATTTTGCTGAAGGCAAGGTGCGCATGTTTGAAGCAAAGCTGAAGGAAAATTCTCCTTTCGCCGGTATTCCCTTAAAGGATTTGAAAATACCGCAGGATATTCTTGTGGCTATGCTCTTTAGAAAAAACAAGATGATTATTCCTCGTGGTAACGATATGCTGTTGCCCGGAGATAACGTTTATTTTGTTGGCAAACAGGAAGCAATTCTAAATTTTGAACCTAATTTCTCTAATACTTACGATAAATTAGAAAAAGTGCTTATCATTGGCGCAGGTAGAACTGGTCGTTTCTTGGCACCTATGTTGGCAAACCAAGGCTTGACTGTTAAGGTTATTGAAAAAAATCCGGAACGCTGCCAAATGCTTTCTTCCATTTTGGACAAGGGCTTGGTTTTGTGCGGTGACGGTACTGATATTGACTTGTTAACAGAAGAAGGTGTTGGCGAGGCTGACGTTGTTGTTTGTATTACGGAAGACGATAAACTGAATTTGTTGCTTGCCCTTTTGGCTAAGCATTTAGGCGCGAAGAAAACCATCGTGCGTGTGACCCGTAATGAATATATTGAGCTGATGGAAAAAGTTGGCGTTGACGTCGTACTTTCTTCCCGCTTCCTTAGTGCCGGCGAGGTATTGCGCTTCGTACGTAAGGGAGGCATTGTTTCTGTATCCTTACTCGAAGGTGCGCAGGCAGAGGCTTTGGAAATTATTGTTGGTGTTGGCAGTGAAATTGATGGCAAAATGTTGCGAGAGCTTAATTTGCCCAAGGAATCCTTGGTTTGTGCTATCGTTAGAGATAATGAAGCCTATATTCCTAACGGCAATACTATTTTGCAGGCTGATGACCGCATCATATTATTTATCAAGAGTGAATTTGTAAAGAATACAGTTCCATTATTTGAATCTCGGAGCTAATTTTTATGGACTTTAGACTTATTGCAAGGTTGTTATCATTATTATTTGGTATTTTTTCTGTAGGTCTGCTTTTACCTTTGGGTACAGCAATCTTTTACGATACGGATAATATTAGCAATTTTGTAACTACCTTGGCTGTATCAAGCGGCTTGGCTTTAGCCTTAAGACGTTATGGTGCTGGAAAAATAAAACAGAAATTACGTATACGCGAAGCTTTTGTATTACTTACCTTCGGTTGGACTTTGATTTGCATCATTGGTACCATACCCTATGCTATGGTAGGGACAATGGATTTGACTACGTCCTTTTTTGAAAGTGTAGCAAGCTTTACTACAACAGAGGTTTGTTCTGCTGATTCTTATGACTTCTTTCCACCAAGCATTTTGGTTTGGCGTGGTTTGGCACATTGGGCTGGGGCTGTCGGCGTAATTATGATGTTTATTATCGTTATGCCGCAGATGAATAGTGGCGTAAGTAATTTGTTCAATGCGGAGCTGCCTAGCGTTGTTTCTGATAGAACTGTACCCAAGATTAAAGAAGCTGCTTTTTTGGTGTTCAAGATTTATAATACTTTCTTTTTTTTGGAAGTATTGCTTTTAGTTTTAATTGGTACACCGTTTTTGCAGTCTTTGAACTATGCCCTTTTAAGTATGTCAACAGGTGGTTTTTCCTATTTTTACAGTGGTGAGTTCTTTGCGTTTGATAATCTTGCCATGGAAATTATCTGCCTGACATTTATGGTGATTGGTAGTGTTAACTTTTCCTTGTACTACAAAATTTGGCGCAGGGACTGGAAGGCTGTTAAAGAAGACGTAGAACATCGCTATTATTTCTTATGGCTTACTGTCTGTGGAAGTATAATGGCTTTAGACCTTTATCTTACCAATTATTATGACCTCCAAAATAGTTTTTATATGGGTTTCTTGCATTCAATTTCCTTTGGCAGTACCACTGGTTTGGCTTATGACGATTTTGATAAATGGCCTGGAATTAGCCGTATGGTAATTTTTATCATGATGTTTGTTGGTGGCTGCAGTGGTTCTTCTGCCGGTGGTATCAAGATTGGTCGTGTTGCCATTCTTTTGAAAGCAAGCTGGGCAGAATTAAAACGTACCTTGCATCCTAATATGGTTTATACGATTAAAACCGGTAACAGGATTATTCAACCGGAAGTAATACGTAATGTTACCCGCTTTTTCTTTATGTATATTTTTGTGTTCGTTATCCTTACCTTGTTGATTTCCTTGTCTGGTATCGGAATTATGGATTCTATGGGGATAATCGCTGCTTGTTTAAGTTCTGTAGGCTTGGCTACAGGTATTGTAGGACCCACTACACTTGCGTTTAATGATGTACCCAATTTTGGTAAGTTCATTGCTTGTATTGCCATGTTGCTTGGTCGTATAGAAATTTTTGCGTTTTTAGTAGTTTTACGTCCTGATTTTTGGCGTAATAAGACAAATTGGTAATTGCCTTGGAGGTAAAAGATGAATAAAAAAGTAATTTCTTATCTTTTAGGCAAGGTTTGTATAGGCGTTGCAATTGCGTTGCTCTTGCCTTTAATATTGACATTACATTATAAGGAAAGTATTTATATTGATTTTCTAAAAGTTATCGTAATCACTGTTTGTGGTGGCCTTGTCTTTTTGAATTATGCTAATAATCCTAACACCAAAGATACTACGGTTCGCGAATGGATTTGTGTTGTAGTTTTTGGTTGGATTTTAGCTGCTGTTTTTAGTTCTTTACCTTATGTTTTTGCCGGTGTACTAAATCCAGTGGATGCTTATTTTGAAAGTATGTCCGGCTTGACGACTACAGGTATTACTGCGATAACTAATATAGATAATTTGCCAAAGAGCTTGCTTTTTTGGCGCAGTCTGACTGGTTGGCTTGGTGGTATTGCCAGTATTGTAGTCTTTATTGCAATCTTGCCAATGTTCCCTGGAACTTCGGTCTACCTTTTTAATTCCGAAGCAAGTGGTAACGCAAAAGTTGGTGTGCTGCCAAGAATGAAGGATAGTGCCATTACCTTGCTCGCAATTTATTTTGTATTGTCTTTGATTTTGGCTATTGTACTGATGTTTTTAGGATTATCTCCCTTTGAAGCTGTTAACTATGCTTGTTCTACCATTTCTACAACTGGTTTTGGTATTCATGATAGTAATATGGCTTATTGGGAAAACAGCATTATTCTCTATATTACTGCGCTCTTTATGATTTTAGCAGGTGGCAACTTTGCCCTGTATTATCAAGCTATGCGTAAAGGCTTTAAGGTTTTGTGGCAAGATATGGAGTTCAAGGGTTATTTGTACGGTATTGTCATTATAGCCTTCTTGATTACTGCTAATGTGTTCTGTGTTTATGGTGGAACGCTGTTCCATGACATTAGTAATTCTTACTTTCAAACGATTTCCTTTGCTTCTACTACCGGTTATACCATTAGTGACTATAATTCTTGGCCAAGTTTTTCAAAGCTGCTTTTAGGATTATTACTTTTTACCGGTGGTTGCAGTGGTTCTGCGGCAAGTGGTTTGAAAATTGGTCGTGTCATTGTTTTAGTGAAGATTTTGTTCTTGGAATTGAAACGTATTCTTCATCCTCAAATGCTTATTTCTGTTATGTATAACAAAAGAGCGTTGTCCGTAGCTTCCATCGTAAATTTAAGCAGATTCTTCTTTGTGTATATTCTTGTGGTAATTTTATTTAGCTTTCCTTTGGCAGCTGCTGGCTTACCACCGGAAGAAGCACTCTTTGGTTCTGCTTCTTGTTTGAGCAATAATGGCCCTGCCTTTGGAATGTTGGGTGCTGTTAACGCTTACGCCGCTTTGCCAATGGTAACTAAGATGTTGATGTGCGTTGGTATGTTACTGGGTAGATTGGAAATCTTCATTGTTCTTGCGATGGTGAGCAAAGAGTTCTGGCGTTCTACTAAACGTTGGTAAAAATTTATATGTGAATACTATTACAAGCTCCGCTTCGGCGGAGCTTTCTGTATTTACTGTATACTTGTGGCGCAGGCTTCAAATTTCCGTTCGATGTGGTATAATACTATTATGTTCGAAATGGAGGAATCCCAATGAAAAAGTTTGCATTACCTATAGGCAAGCGCTTTGAGGAAGTGCTATTGCCGGAAGATAAAGTTTTATATGATATTCATGGCAATGAGGCCATTGAATGTGCTGATGTTGCAGCAGCTGCTTTGGAGGCTATTCGTAATCCCATCGGGACGAAGCCCTTGCGTGAGATTGTACAAGCTGGAGAAAAGGTTACTATTATCATCAGCGATATTACCCGTTTGTGCGGTACCTCTGAATTTTTACCCGTTATTGTAAACGAGCTGAACAGCGTTGGCGTAAAAGACGAAGACATTACTGTTATCGTTGCAACAGGTACTCATCGTGGTCACACTCCGGAAGAGGATGTTATCGTGTGCGGTGAGGAAATGGCAAAGCGTCTTACCATTGTACAACACGATTCCCGTAAGGATAGTGATATGGTTACTCTGGGTACTACCAAATATGGAACTAAGGTTGCTATCAACAAGGTGGTTGCCAATGCGGATAGAGTTATTCTGACTGGTGCTGTTACCCTACATCCCTTTGCCGGTTTTGGTGGGGGACGCAAGGCTGTAATGCCAGGTGTTGCTGCCTACGACAGTATTATGAACAACCATTCCATGACACTTTCTCCTGTAGAAGGTGGTGGATGCAATAGCGCGTGTGACAGCAGTTTGTTAGAGGGCAATCCCATCCATGCGGATATGACGGAGGCTTGCGCAATGCTGGAGCCTGACTTCCTCTTGAATACTGTATTTACTCCCGATGGTGCAGTAAGTGAGATTGTTGCCGGACATTGGTACAAGGCTTGGGAAAAGGGCTGTCAGGATTTACTTAAAATGGCAGGTGTAAAGATTAAGGAGCTTGCTGATGTTGTTATAGCTTCCACCGGTGGCTATCCTAAAGATTTAAATCTGTATCAGGCAACCAAATGCCATATGAATGCAGCCTTTGCTGTTAAAAAGGGTGGTATTTTGATTTTCACCTATGACTGTCAGGATATTATGGAGCCTGCTATTTTTACAGAGTGCCTGAGCCGTAGTAATATGGAACAGTTTGAGAATGATATCCGCCAAGTATTTACTGTACCTGCCTTCGTTGCCTTCAAATCCCGAAGCATCACTAACGAAGCAAGCGCAGCTTATCTTGTAACTCGTCCGGAAAACTTTGAGTTTGTAAAGCGTACCGGTCATATTCCCTGTGCAAGCTTGGAAGAAGCTTGGGAACTGGCGCAAAAGCGCTTGGCAGAACAGGGTAAAAAGGATTATACTATTACCATTATGGGACATGGCAGTGCAACTCTGCCTATCTTGGAAAAATAAAAAAGGCCTGCACGCTCTTGTGCAGGCGTAATTTATATGGAGGGATACTATGCACAAGCTTAGAAAAGTTGGCATCTTGGGTGTGGGGCATGTTGGCGCCCACTGTGCTTACAGCCTTGCCATTCAAGGCATTGTTGATGAATTGGTTTTAGTTGATTTGAAGGCAGATCGAGTAAAGAGTGAATGTCAGGATTTGCGCGATGCTGTAATGTATATGCTACATAATGTTACGGTTAATGTAGGTACTTATGCTGATTTGGGAGACTGCGACGTTATAGTAAATTCCTTAGGTGATATTTCCTTAGTTGCTACCGGGGACCGTAACGATGAAATGCGTTACACTGTTGCTCAACTGAAAGCTTGTATGCCTAAAGTTATGGCAAGCGGGTTTAACGGAGTTATCATTAGCATTACTAATCCCTGCGATACCATTGCCAACTTAGTTTATAAATTGAGTGGTCTGCCCAAGGGTAGAGTGTTCGGTACTGGCACTGGTCTTGATACTTCCAGATTGGTTTCTGCCTTGGCACAGCAAACCGGCATTGACCATCAAGCCATCAGTGCTTATATGATTGGTGAGCATGGTGCTTCTCAAATGGCAGCCTGGTCCTGCGTAAGCTTTGGTGGTGCGCCCTTGGCTTCTTTGGAAGGAAAGGATGAACGCTTTAACTTCGATAAGGACGAGCTGCAAAAGATTGCTATTAATGCAGGTTGGGTAACTTATCATGGCAAGCACTGCACTGAGTACGGTATTTGCTCCACCTTGGCAAGAATGGTACGTGCGGTATTGCACGACGAAAAACGCATCATGCCTGCTAGTATGCTTCTTGAAGGGGAGTATGACGAAACTGATGTGTTCGTTGGTGTTCCCTGCGTAATTGGCAAGGACGGTGTTGAGGAAGTTATCGAACTTCCCCTGACCGCAGAAGAAAAGGCTAAATTCCATCTTTGCTGCGAAGATGTGCGTAAGCATATCAAGGATTCTGAATCCATAGAGGCAGCTGTGTTATAAAACTTAATACTTGTTTCCTAAAGGGAGTGGCTAAGGTTCCACTCCTTTTTCTTTTACCAAACTGTTATCTAAATGTGAAAGATTTGCGAATAATAAAGAGGATGCATTAAAGAGCGTTCGAGAATATTGCTAAGAGATAATTCTGGGGATTATAATATGTCTGGGAATTTTGTGTAATGAGGATTGAAAACCGAACTTTATCCTAATTCCCAATAATATGCTTGAGGGGGCATAGGAATGATTGAACGTTATACTCATCCTGAAATGGGAAAGATTTGGACTCTGGAGAATGAGTTGCGCACGATGCTGAAAGTGGAGATTTTAGCTTGCGAAGCTATGAACAAGCTTGGTACTATACCGGACGAAGCTTTAGTAGATATTAAGACTAAGGCAAATTTTTCAGTAGAACGCATTAAGGAAATTGAAGCGATTACCAATCATGACATTATTGCATTTTTGACGAATGTGGCAGAGTATGTGGGAGATGC
>JAFTMR010000037.1 GCA_017452325.1 Phascolarctobacterium sp.
AATCTTTTAAAGCAAGGTAAGAAACATTACTCAATTGAGCAATGGCAACTAAGTTAACGATAGCCATCAAAGCCATGAACAAGTCAGCCAGGTTCCAAACTAAGGGAACCTCTGCAACGCTGCCAAACATAACCATGCCAACTACCATTACACGATAAACGTTCAAAGCAGTTTTGCTTGCGCAGATAAAGGGCATGTTAATATCTCCATAGTAGTAATTGCCAACGATGGAGCTGAAAGCAAAAAGAATAATCATCAAGGCTAAGAAGGGACCTGCCCAGCTACCGATGTGTTCCATCAAAGCAAATTGCGCCAACTCAATACCTGTTTTGCCGCTAGCAGCATAGTCCTGAGTCAAAAGCACGATAAAAGCAGAAGCGGTACATACTAAAAGAGTATCGACAAATACACCAAAGGCTTGAATCAGACCCTGTTTTACCGGGTGACTAGTAGTAGCAGTAGCGGCTGCGTTAGGAACAGCACCCATACCCGCTTCGTTAGAAAACAGACCACGTTTGATGCCCTGCATCATTGCTGCACCAAGACCACCGCCAATAGCTGCATCCATACCAAAAGCAGAACTTATAATATCAGCAAACATTTGCGGAACCAAGGAGATATTAGTGATTACAACATAGAAGGCAACCAGCAGATAGATGCCCGCCATAAAGGGAACCATTTTCTCGGCAACCTTCGCTATACGGGTGATACCGCCAAAAATTACCAGCGCAGTCAAAGCAGTAACAATACCGCCAACCACAGCTCTATCAACGCCAAAGGCATTAGAGCAGGAAATTGCAATGGTATTGGATTGAACGGAGTTGAAAATCAAACCATAAGTTACAGAAATCAGTATTGCAAAAAGCACTGCCATAGGCTTGTTTCCCAAAACATTTTTAATGTAGTAAGCAGGACCGCCAAGGAAACCACCGCCTTCGCGAGGCACTTTGTACACTTGGCCCAAAGTACTTTCCACGAAACCGGAAGCGCTACCGATAATAGCAATAAGCCACATCCAAAAAACCGCACCCGGTCCGCCGGAAACAACGGCAATAGCAACACCGGCAATATTGCCAACACCTACACGAGAAGCAGTACTAATGCAGAAAGCTTGAAAAGAAGAAATATTACCTTCTCCTACATTGGAGCCTGCACTTTCAGTAATCAGGCGTACCATTTCTCTAAGACAGCGGATCTGCACAAAACCACTGCCAATAGTAAACCAGGTACCTAATCCAACCAGCATAATGATTAAGATATAGGACCATAGCCATCCATTAAGAGTATCAACGATATTAGAAACAAATTCCATTTTCCTTATTCCTCCCCCTAAAAATCAGAACCTGCGTTACAGCGGAACTTCTATGAATTCGCTGCCTTCTCTCTCCAACTGCACAACCTTATTCAAACTTTCAGTAAGCCAAGCTTCCGCAGCAGCTTTATCGCTGTCCTTCATTTTTAAAATAATCTTGGCTTGAAGGCCATACTCCACATCAGCAATCTCAAAAAGCTGTTGCTGATAAAGAATATTCAAGATTTTGCCCACGTCATTCAAATCGTACACAAAGCTGAACTTGCTTACCAAAACTTTTTGTGCAATACCTGTAGCCTTCACAGCTTCGGCAACGCTATTAGTATAAGCACGCACCAGCCCGCCTGCTCCAAGCTTAATGCCGCCAAAATACCTTGTAACTACAGCAGCAGTATTGGTCAGCTTGTTTTTGCGCAGTACCTCCAACATGGGCAAGCCTGCAGTTCCCGACGGCTCCCCGTCGTCACTGGAGCGTTGTGCCATTTCATCAACAATATACGCAGAACAATTATGGGTTGCATCCCAAAACTCTTTCTTGATTGCCTTGATGAACTCTTGGGCTTCCGCTTCGCTTTGAACCTTTTTTAAAGTACAAATAAAGCGCGATTTTTCAATAACAATTTCCTGACGAAAATCTTTGACAATAGTGAACAAAATACAGTCCTCCAAAAAATTATGTACTTATTATAACATAACCACTTCATTGTAAGAAATGCCTTGAGAAAGTTTTTGAAAAAACAAAAGGGAGCAAAGCTCCCTTAGGTAAAACTTTTTATTCGGCTTCGCGTGGCTTGCGCACAGCAACCAGCACAGGAAAATCAGTATCCGGTTTGCCTTCCACGCTACCAACTTTTTCAGCGTATTGCTCTTTAGTAAATTGGTCAAAGTCTAAAAGCTCGTCATCACTAAAATAATCTTCCGTACGTCTGATAACCTCTGGACTGAAACCTTGCCAATCTGCTTCAGCAACAAGCGGTTCAAAAACTTCAATCGTAGCAGAACTTCTGTGATAAATTTGGATTGCGTCCTCAAAAGAATAAGTAATCTTTGCCATGATGAATCCCTCCGTTCTTTTAGATAACTACATTATAACACACTATAGGGACTCATATGTGTAAAGAATTTGATTTTTAACAGCAATCTACAAAAATTTTACCCTCTATTGATTACTGCCACCTTACGTTCTTCCCAATAATTGTATTGAATGGTGGTGCAGTGATGATATTTTTTGTAACGTTCTTCTGCGTCTTCAATAGCAGCAGCTTCCGCCAAATCTTTTAAGCAGGCTTCGTTAACAGGATAGTATTTGTAAGCTTCGGCGATAAGGTCTGCCCCCTTAGCGTGGTCACCTGCTTTAGCAGCTTGCTCCGCCAAGTATTTATTAGCATAGTAACGATAGGGGTTCTTACCCACATTATCTTTTTCTTCTTCCAACATTGCTTCTGCTTTGGCAATGGCTTTATCGGTTTCGCCAATTTCTTCCATTAATTCCAAGCTTCGATACCATACGCCACCCTTATCCGCGCTACGGAAGGGATGCTTGTAAGCACGACAAATTTGATGTGCGTGACCAAGATAGGTAATGGCAACAGGAACATTGCCCATCAGCTTATAGATAATTTCCGCAATATCACGCAGGCACAGAACCATATGCTCTGCTTCGCTCAAACCCTTTTCAGGTACGTCTTGCAGATTAGGTTTAATGTCCTTAACAGTCAACAGCACTGCGATAGCGCCCTCGATATCGTCCAAAACATACAGCATACGACCAACAATACTGCGGCAACGCCAGTCATTATAATCTTTTATCATACCTTCGGGTACGGGGTATTGACTTTTAGCTACCTTCTTGACGTAGCCGTTCCATTCTTGCATATCCATAAAGAGTTACCTCCATAAATTCTTTTATAACAGTATAACAAAAACGCGCCGCTTATGCGACGCATTTTTTGCCTTGCCTTATTGTAATTTATCTTTAAGCATTGCTTGAACCATGGTGGGGTTTGCCTTGCCTTTGGATTTTTTCATGATTTGACCAACCAAGAAGCCGATGGCACGTTCTTTGCCAGCCTTGAAGTCTGCTACGGATTGGGGATTTTCTGCAATGGTTTCTTCCACCAATTTCATAATAGCATCTTCGTCACTTACTTGCTCCAAGCCCAATTCCTTTACCAAAGCCTTCGGTGCCCTGTCCTCCTTGAGCATTTCAGCAAATACTTTTTTCGCCAATTTGCTGGACAGCACGCCCTCCTTAGTCAAATTAACCAGCTCTGCCAAATGAGCAGGAGTAACCTTAAATTCAGAAATGGTAATGCCTGCATTGTTCAGATAAGCAGATACATCACCCAAAAGCCAGTTGGCAACACCTTTGGCATCTTGGGCAGTCTTCACCGCTTCATCAAAGTATTCTGCCATAGCTTTGCTTGCTACGATTATAGAAGCATCGTATTTGGATAAACCAAATTCTTCCATTAAACGAGCTTGGCGTTCTGCCGGAAGTTCAGGTAGTTCTGCGCGAATACGTTCCACCCAAGCATCGTCAAGCTCTACGGGCACAAGGTCAGGCTCCGAAAAATAACGGTAGTCGTGAGCTTCTTCCTTACTGCGCATGGAAAGAGTTTTGCCGTTGGCATCATCCCAAGTGCGAGTTTCTTGCACCACTTGTCCACCCTTTTCGAGAATTTCCTTTTGACGTTCCACTTCGTATTCAATGGCACGCACCAGCGCTCTAAAGGAGTTCAAGTTTTTAACTTCGGCACGAGTACCAAATTCTGTTGCGCCTTCGGGCATTAAGGAAATGTTAGCGTCACAGCGCAAGCTCCCCTCTTGCATCTTGCAGTCGCAAACATCGGTGTATTCCAAAATCGCCTTCAAGTTTTCCAAATAAGCACGTGCTTCTTCCGCACTACGCATATCCGGTTCAGAGACAATTTCAATCAGCGGCACGCCTGCACGGTTGTAATCTACTGCGGAAAAGTCAGAAGTGCTGATGCTCCCGCCACTATGCACCAGCTTGCCTGCATCTTCTTCCATATGAATACGGGTGATACCAATGCGTTTTTCTTCTCCATCAACATTGATGTCGATGTGACCAGCCAAACAGATGGGTTTGTCAAATTGGGAGATTTGATAGTTTTTGCTAAGGTCGGGGTAAAAATAGTTTTTGCGGTCAAATTTATTGAAGAATTTAATTTCGCAGTTCAACGCCAGGCCTGCACGAATGGCAAATTCCACCACTTGCTCATTCAAAACAGGCAACGCTCCGGGCATACCCAAACAAACAGGGCAAATGTGAGTGTTGGGCGCACCGCCAAACTCCGTAGAGCAAGAGCAAAAGGCTTTGGATTTAGTTTTCAGTTCAGCGTGAACTTCGAGGCCGATAACAGTAATATATTTAGTCATTATGTTTACCTCCCAGCGGTGCAAACACTTTATGATATCCGGTGGCTTGTTCAAAGGTATAAGCGGCACGCAAAATGGTTGCTTCATCCAAAACCTTGCCAACAAGCTGCATACCTACAGGCAAACCATCTACAAAACCACAGGGAATGGAAATACCGGGCAAGCCCGCCATATTTACAGGAATAGTAGTCACGTCAAGCATATAGATGGACAAAGGGTCCATTTTGCCATCGATAGGATAAGCAACTACGGGAGAAGTAGGGGTCAACAGCAGGTCGCACTTTTGGAAAGCTTCTTCAAAGTCACGACGGATGAGGGTGCGCACCTTCATTGCTTTATTGTAGTAAGCATCATAATAACCACTGCTTAAAACGTAAGTACCAAGCATAATGCGACGGCGCACTTCCGCTCCGAAGCCTTCAGTGCGGCTCAAGGTAACCATTTCCGCCGCAGATTTCGCTTCCAGATTGCGATAACCATAACGCACACCGTCATAACGGGCAAGGTTGGCACTTGCTTCTGCAGGAGCAATGATGTAGTAGGTAATTACTGCGTATTCAGTGTGGGGCAAAGAAACTTCTACGATTTCTGCGCCCAGCTCTTCGTATTTCTTAACTGCCTTTTCCACTTGCTCCTTAACCCTTGGATCAATACCTTCGCCAAAATATTCTTTGGGCAAGCCAATGCGCAAGCCTTTTACGTCTTGCACCAAAGCTTTGGTAAAGTCAGGCACTTCTACGGGCAGGGAGGTTGCGTCTTTTTCATCCTTACCGCAAATAGAATTCAGCACGATGGCAGCATCGGTAACATCCTTGGTGATAGGGCCAATTTGGTCTAAGGAAGAAGCAAACGCCACGCAGCCATAACGGGAAACACGGCCATAAGTAGGTTTGATACCAACGCAACCGTTGAAGGAAGCAGGTTGACGAATGGAACCGCCTGTATCAGAGCCTAAAGTCCAAATCGCTTCGCCTGCAGCAATGGCAGCAGCACTGCCACCGGAAGAACCACCGGGAACGCGCTCTAAATTCCAAGGATTACGGGTAATGCCAAAGTAGGAGCTCTCAGTGGTGGAGCCCATGGCAAACTCATCCATATTGGTTTTGCCTAGGAAGATGGTTTCGTCAGCACGTAGCCTCTCGATAACGTGAGCATCATAAATGGGAATAAAGTTGCCCAACATTTTGGAAGAACAGGTAGTGCGCAAGCCTTTGGTAGAAATATTGTCCTTAATACCGCCGGGAATGCCTGCCAAAACAGAAATGCTTTCACCTTTAGCTATTTTAGCATCAACCTTAGCAGCTTGCGCCAAGGCATTTTCTTTATCCAAGGTAACATAAGCATTAACTTTGTCTTCTACTTCACCAATACGTTCATACAAGGCATTGGTAAGCTCTACGGAGCTAAGCTCCTTGCTTACTAATTTATCGTGCAGCTCATGCGCTGTAAGTTCGTACAATTTCACAGTTAGTGCCTCCCTCTTATTCAACTACGCGGGGTACTTTGAAGCCATCGTTGTGCACAGCAGGAGCATTTAACAATGCTTCCTCGTGGGTTGCGCCTTCTTTGACAAGGTCTTTGCGCAGGGCATTAGTAATTGGCAGCACATAGGGCGTAGGTTCAATACCGGTAGTATCAAGCTTTTGCAAAATATCAGCATAACTCAGAATCTGGTTGAACTGTTCTGTTGCTTCCAACAAATCAGCTTCGGGAACATTTAAGCGGGAAAGTTGAGCGATGTACTTAACGTCTTGGGTTGTTACTTTCATTTTGACACCTTCCTCATAGTTTTAAGAACTTTTAATTTATTCGGTACTATTCTGAACGATAAGTTCATTAAATATTTTTCGTTCGGTAATTGTATAGAAATTTTCCGTTGTAATTATATTCCTATAACCGCTACAGTGTCAATAATGACGCAAACTTTTCACAAAATTAAGGCTTGGCGGAAATATAAGCCCAAAAAATCTATGATGATTAATGTTCGGGATTATACTTGTAAAAGAAGATGTCAGAGCATAAAAAAATGCGCCGCTTGTGCGACGCATTTCATATTGTGCATTATTGCATTTTTTCTTTGAGCATTTTTTGAACCATGCCGGGGTTAGCTTTACCTTTGGATTTTTTCATGATTTGACCAACAAGGAAGCCGATAGCACGATCTTTACCAGCTTTGAAGTCTGCAACGGATTGGGGATTTTCTGCAATGGTTTCTTCAACCAATTTCATAATCGCACCTTCGTCACTTACTTGTTCCAAGCCCAATTCTTTTACGAGAGCGCCCGGAGCTTTGTCTTCTTTAAGCATTTCGGTAAATACTTTTTTAGCAAGTTTACTGGACAATACGCCATCTTTAGTCAAGTTAACCAGTTCTGCCAAGTGAGCAGGGGTTACTTTGAATTCGGAGATGGTGATGCCTTCGTTGTTCAGGTAAGCGGATACGTCACCCAACAACCAGTTGGAAACGCCTTTAGCGTCTTTAGCAGTTTTAACTGCTTCGTCAAAGTATTCAGCCATAGCTTTGGTGGATACGATGATGGAAGCGTCGTATTTGGGGAGACCGTGTTGTTCCATCAAACGAGCTTGACGTTGAGCCGGAAGTTCGGGCAGTTCAGCACGCACGCGTTCAATCCAAGCATCATCAATGATTACGGGAACAAGGTCAGCATCCGGGAAGTAACGATAGTCTTCTGCGGTTTCTTTGTTACGCATGGACAGGGTTACGCCGTTAGCATCGTCCCAGGTACGGGTTTCTTGAATCAGGCGGCCGCCTTCTTCGAGAACTTCTTTTTGACGTTCAACTTCGTATTCGATAGCACGAACCAATGCGCGGAAGGAGTTAAGGTTTTTGATTTCAACACGAGTGCCGAATTCAGTTGCGCCTTCGGGCATAATGGATACGTTAGCATCGCAACGGAGACTGCCTTCTTGCATTTTGCAGTCGCAAACGTCAGTGTATTCGAGAATTGCTTTCAGGTTTTCCATATAAGCGCGAGCTTCTTCAGCACTACGCATGTCAGGTTCAGAAACGATTTCGATCAGAGCTACGCCAGCGCGGTTGTAGTCAACTGCGGAGAAGTCAGAAGTGCTGATGGTTGCACCGCTGTGAACCAGTTTGCCAGCGTCTTGTTCCATATGGATACGAGTTACGCCAATGCGTTTCTCTTCGCCATCAACATTGATGTCGATGTGACCAGCCAAGCAGATGGGTTTATCCAATTGGGAGATTTGGTAGTTGGTGCACAAATCAGGATAGAAATAGCTTTTGCGGTCGAATTTATTATATTTTTGAATTTCGCAGTTTACTGCCAAGCCAGCACGAATTGCAAATTCAACAACTTGTTTGTTCAACACAGGGAGAGTGCCGGGCAAACCAAGGCAGCCGGGGCAAACGTGGGTGTTAGGTACATTGGTGAATTCTGCAGAGCAGGTGCAGAATGCTTTAGATTTGGTTTTCAGCTCAGCGTGAACTTCCAAGCCGATAACGGTAGTGTATTTAGTCATTATTTGTTACCTCCTAACGGTGCCATTGCTTTATGGAAGTCAGTAGCTTGTTCAAAGGTATAAGCTGCTTTCAAAATAGTTGCTTCGTCAAGCACTTTACCAATCAATTGCATACCAACGGGCATACCATCAACCATACCACAGGGAACAGTGATGGCAGGCAAGCCAGCCAAGTTAGCAGTAACGGTGGTGAAGTCCAATTCATATTTAGCGAAAGCGTCCATTTCAGTATTGTAAGCTTCTGCCAAAACAGGAGTGGTCGGAGTCAAGAGTACGTCGCATTGTTTGAAAGCTTCTTCAAAGTCGTTGCGAATCAAGGTGCGAACCTTCATAGCTCTTACATAGTAGTTTTCATAGTAGCCCTTGCTCAGCACATGGGTACCAAACAACAAGCGTAGTTTAACTTCTTCGCCAAAGCCTTCGTTTCTGCTGCGAGCAGTCATATCAGAAGCGCTTTGAGCTTCCATGTTACGATAGCCGTAACGAACGCCGTCATAACGAGCAAAGTTTGCACCAGCTTCGCCATTAGCGATTACATAGAAGGTTCTTACTGCATATTTGGTGTGGGGCAGGGAAACTTCAACGATTTCAGCACCCAACTCTTTGTATTGTGCAATAGCTTTTTCAACTTCAGCTTTGATTTTTGCATCAACATTTTCACCAAAATATTCTTTGGGAACGCCAATGCGCAAGCCTTTAACGTCTTGTACCAAAGCTTGGGTGAAGTCAGGAGTTTCTACTTCCCAAGAAGTGGAATCTCTATCATCTTTACCGCAGATAGCGTTGAGTATGGTAGCAGCGTCGGTAACGTCTTTGGTTACAGCACCAATTTGGTCCATGGAAGAAGCATATGCTGCCAAACCTAAGCGGGATACACGACCATAAGTGGGTTTCAAGCCAACGCAACCAGCGTAAGCAGCAGGTTGACGGAGGTCACCGCTGGTATCAGATGCCAAAGCCCAAACAGCTTCGCCAGCAGCAACAGCAGCAGCTGTAGCGCAGCCACCGGTAACGCAGTTCAAGTTCCAGGGATTATGAGCAGCGCCAAAGAAGGAGTTGTCAGTGGTGTTGCCAATGGAGAATTCTGCCATATTAGCTTTACCCAGGAATACAGCGTCTTCTTTACGCAAGTTTTCAGTAACGTGAGCATCGAAAATAGCGCTTACGCCGTTCAGCATTTTGGAAGCGCAGGAGGTTACTTGACCGGTGATGTTGATGTTGTCTTTGAAAACAACGGGAATGCCAGCCAAAGGAGCGATGGCTTCGCCAGCAGCAATTTTAGCGTCAACTTTTTCAGCTTGAGCCAAAGCTTCTTCTTTACTCATGGAAATATAAGCATTAACTTGTTCTTCAACTTCGTCAATGCGAGCATAAACGCTGTTAACCAGTTCAACAGCGGTGATTTCTTTATTTACAAGTTTTTCATGCAGCTCATGTGCGGTATATTTAAACAAATCCACAATAGTTCCTCCTTTATCTTATTCCATAACGCGCGGAACTTTAAAGCCGCCATTGTGTACAGCAGGAGCATCCTTCAAAGCAACTTCTTGGGACACACCTTCCAATGCAACGTCTTCGCGGAAAGCGTTGTAAATAGGCAGAATGTAAACAGTAGGTTCTACGTTTTCAGTATCGAGTTGTTGCAGCTCATCAGCGTAGTCAAAAACTTTGTTGTAATGTTCCAAGTAAGCGTCCATTTCAGCTTCAGGAATAATTACCTTAGTAAGATCAGCAATGCGTTTTGCAATGTCAGCTGTTACTTTCATTTTTTCACCTTCCTAAATATATAAATTCAAGTGTAGACGACAATCCGATTTATTATATCACGAAACGTTCAAAGTTGTGAATATTTTTTTCACAAGCACCTTCCAGAAATCTAATGCTTGCTCTCAAAGCAAAACACTTACTTCCGTTTTGCCCTGCTCCCTTTAAATTCAAAATACTTTCTTCCATATTATAAGGCTATTTCCTAAATCGAAAGGCTCCTAAAAACTTTGTGTAATTGATAATAATTATTATTGACAAGCTTTTAGGGCTGTGATATTATTTAATCAGTCAAGAATACCTCCTTAAAACGGAGGTCATTTAAAAGCAAAAGCTAATATCAAAATTGTAGTGATGGAGGAATTTATTATGAAAAAGTTTGTATGTCAAGTTTGCGGTTATGTTTATGAAGGTGAAGCAGCTCCGGCTTTCTGCCCCCAATGCAAAGTTCCCGCTTCCAAATTCACTGAAATGAAAGAAGAAATGGAATGGGCAGCTGAACACATCGTTGGTATCGCAGCTGACGCTCCGGAAGATATTAAAATGGACCTGCGCGCTAATTTCAACGGCGAATGCTCCGAAGTTGGTATGTACCTGGCAATGAGCCGCGTAGCTTTCCGCGAAGGCTATCCCGAAATCGGTCTGTACTGGGAAAAAGCAGCTTTCGAAGAAGCTGAACATGCTGCTAAATTCGCAGAACTCCTGGGTGAAGTTGTTACCCCGTCCACCAAAAAGAACCTCGAAATGCGTGTAGAAGCTGAAAACGGCGCAACCGCTGGTAAAGTTGACGTTGCTGACCGCGCAAGAGCTCTTGGCCTGAACGCTATCGCTGACACCGTTTATGAAATGGCTAAAGACGAAGCACGCCATGGCAAAGCTTTCGAAGGTCTCCTGAAACGTTACTTCAAATAAGAAATAACTAGCTTAAACTTTAAATCCCCGTTACTTTGGTAGCGGGGATTTTTATTTGCTCAAAAGCAGGGTGAATTTTAAGTTTCCTACATTAAATAATGTAAATAAAAAATCCCACGTTTTTCTGGTTGAAATTTTACAAAAATTTTACTATAGCTTTTATTTTCATCAAATCTGTGGTAATATTAGTGTAAATATGTGTCGCATTTGAAAACAGGTCATTTTTTGTACAAAAGCAGTTCGTGTTGCGTTGCTTTTAGTGCAAATTTAGCATCTTCTTAGGTGCGATATATAATATTACCCGGTGCTGTAACCGGAAAAATTTTAAGGAGGTTTTTAGTAATGGCTAAAAAACTTGGTTTAGTGGTAATGATGCTCATGGTAGCAGCTACTATGCTGTTGGCTGGTTGCGGCGGCAAAAAAGAAGAGAAAAAAGCTGAAGCACCGAAAGCTGACAAAAAAATTGTTGTTTACACCTCTATGAAAGAAGTTCTCATCAAAGGTATTGTTGACGGCTTCAAAAAAGCTAACCCTGGCATTGAAGTTGACTATCAATCCGCAGGCGCTGGCAAATTGATGGCAAAAATCGCTGCAGAACGTCAATCCGGCAAAATCTTGGCTGACGTTATCTGGACCTCTGAAGTACCTGACTTCTACAAAATGAAAAAAGAAGGCATCTTGGCTACCTACAAGAGCCCTGTTATGAAAGAAGTTCTCAATCCGTTTGATGACTATGATGGATCCTTCGCTGCAGCTCGTCTC
>JAFTMR010000038.1 GCA_017452325.1 Phascolarctobacterium sp.
AAAAGTTGTTTGCGATTTCGCAAAAACCAATGACAAACTGAAAATTAAAGTTGGTATTCTCGATGGCAAAGTTATCAGCGCTGAAGAAGTTAAAGCAGTTGCTGCATTGCCGCCGAAAGAAGTTCTTATTGCAAAAGTGCTTGGCAGCATGAATGCTCCTATCACTGGTTTTGTCAATGTACTTCAAGGTACCATCCGCAACGTTGTATATGCGCTGGACGCAGTACGCAAAGCAAAAGAATCCGCTTAATTGGTGGAATGCTGCATAGGGCAGCCTAAATAAATTTTAAATAATAACTTACTTATTGGAGGTAAATATAATGAATAAAGAACAAATCATCGAAGCTATTGAATCTATGACCGTACTCGAACTCTCTGAACTCGTAAAAGCATTGGAAGAAAAATTCGGCGTATCCGCTGCTGCTCCGGTAGCTGTTGCTGCTGCTCCGGTAGCTGAAGCTGCTGCTGCTGCTGAACAAACCGAATTCGACGTAATCCTCGCTTCCGCTGGCTCTTCCAAAATCAACGTTATCAAAGTTGTTCGCGAAGTAACCGGCTTGGGCTTGAAAGAAGCTAAAGAACTCGTTGATGGCGCTCCGAAAGCTATCAAAGAAAAAGTTTCCAAAGCTGATGCTGACGCTTTGAAAGAAAAACTCGAAGCTGCTGGCGCAACCATCGAAGTTAAATAATTTCTCGCTACGGTAGTAGCATATAGCTTGAGGTTATTCTGAAGGCTGACCCCGATGCACTTGGTGCGTCGGGGTTTTTAATTTTTAAATTCCTTTTTATTTTTCTTAACCCTATTGACACATATAGGACTCTATGCTAAAATAATAAACTACATCAACAAATTTACTTTAAAGGTGTTTTGACAACAAATACGTTGGGTCAGTGGTTGAACGGCGTATCTTGCTTATAATGAAGGTGAAGCACATTCATCAAAGACAATAGACAAGGTCCTTGTGGTAAGAACCTTGTTTTTTTTGCCTGTGTTTGATGTGCTGGTTTTTGCGTGCCTGTAGAAAAATGAAGGGGTGAGTAATTACATGTTTAAACCGGTTCCCGTAGGCGATAGGATTCGGTACAGCTATGCTCGTATCAATGAAGTTTGGCCCATGCCTCATTTGATTGATATCCAAAAAAGTTCTTATGACTGGTTCATTAAAGAGGGATTGCGTGAAATTTTTCATGACATTTCTCCCATTAAAGACTTTACCGGTAATTTAGAGCTTTCTTTTGAAAACTTTGAGCTTGGCAAACCTAAATATGATGTTGAAGAATGCAAGGAAAGAGATGAATCTTACTCTGCTCCTATGAACGTTAAAGTACGCCTGGTATATAAGGATACTGGTGAAATCAAGGAATCTTCCGTATTCATGGGCGATTTCCCCTTGATGACCGAAACCGGTACTTTCGTAATCAATGGTGCTGAACGTGTTATCGTAAGCCAATTGGTTCGTTCCCCGGGTGTGTACTACGCTGTGAATATGGATCCTAGCGGCAAAAAAATCTTTGGTACCACTGTTATTCCTAACCGTGGTGCATGGATTGAGTATGAAACTGACATCAACGATGTTATTTATGCTCGCGTAGATAGAACTAGAAAGCTGCCTGCTACCGTACTCCTGCGTGCTTTGGGTTTATCCTCTAACGAAGAAATCATTAATCTTTTTGGTGAACATCCCTTTGTAATGGCTACCTTAGAAAAGGATACCACCAGCAACAGAGATGAAGCTCTCGTAGAAATTTATAAGAAGCTGCGTCCTGGCGAACCTCCTACTCTGGAAAACGCTACCCAGCTGATTGAATCTACTTTCTTTGACAACAAACGCTATGATTTGGCTGGCGTTGGTCGTTACAAATTGAATATTAAATTAGGCTGGCGTAACCGCTTGCAAGGCAACGTTATTGCTGAACCTTTGGTAGATATGGAAACTGGCGAAATTATTTTGCCGGCTGGTACCAAAATGACCGAGGAAAACCTAGACAAGGTTGAAGCAAGTGGCGTATATGCTGAACAAGGTCTGCGTAAGCTTAAAATTAAATATAAAGATCAAGATATGGACATGTTGTTCACCACCGGTATCGATGAAAGAATCCGTACCGTTACCGTTGAAGACGTACTGGCTTCCTTCAACTACTTGTTGAACTTGATGGACGGTCATGGCACTGGCGATGACATTGACCATCTGGGCAACCGTCGTGTTCGCTGTGTAGGTGAGCTTTTGCAAAACCAATTCCGTATTGGCCTTGCTCGTATGGAAAGAGTAGTTAAAGAGCGTATGACCATTCAAGATACTGAGGTTATCACTCCGCAAGCTCTCATCAACATTCGTCCTGTTGTTGCTGCTATTAAAGAATTCTTCGGCAGCAGCCAATTGTCCCAATTCATGGACCAAAACAACCCGCTGGCAGAGCTGACTCATAAACGTCGTCTGTCCGCATTGGGCCCCGGCGGTTTGAGCCGTGAACGCGCAGGCTATGAAGTTCGCGACGTACACAACTCTCACTATGGTCGTATGTGTCCTATCGAAACTCCTGAAGGTCCGAACATCGGCTTGATTGGTTCTTTGTCCACCTTTGCAGTTATCAACAAATATGGCTTCATGGAAACTCCGTACCGCCGCGTTGATAAAGAAAACAAACGTGTAACTGACGAAGTTCGTTACATGACCGCTGATGTTGAAGATAGATATATCATTGCGCAAGCAAACGAACCCTTGGATGAAAACGGCTACTTCTTGGGCGATCGTGTTACCGCACGTGCGAAAGACGACGTACTTTCCATTTCTCCCAGCCAAGTAGATTACATGGACGTTTCTCCGAAACAAGTAGTTTCCATTGCAACTGCACTCATTCCCTTCCTTGAAAACGATGACGCGAACCGTGCATTGATGGGCGCCAACATGCAACGTCAAGCAGTTCCTCTGCTGTGCACCCAAGCTCCCGTTATTGGTACTGGTATGGAATACAAGGTTGCTGTTGACTCCGGCGTTTGCGTATTGGCAAAACGTGCGGGTGTTGTTGAACGCGTAGTAGGCAACGAGATTCGTGTACGCGCTGAAAATGGCGAAGTTGACACCTATCCCTTGCTGAAATTCAAACGCTCCAACCAAGGTACTTGCGTAAACCAACGCCCCATTGTTAATAAAGGCGATAAAGTTGTAGAAAAACAAGTACTGGCTGATGGTCCTGCAACTGACCATGGCGAGTTGGCTCTCGGTCATAACGTAATTGTTGCGTATATGCCTTGGGAAGGCTACAACTACGAAGACGCTATTCTTCTGAATGAAGATTTGATTAAAGCTGACGTATTTACTTCCATTCATATTGAAGAATACGACTGCGATGCTCGCGATACTAAGCTTGGTAAAGAAGAAATCACCCGCGAAATCCCCAACGTTTCTGAAGAAGCTTTAAAAGATTTGGATGAACGTGGCATTATCCGCATTGGTGCAGAAGTACGCCCTGGCGATATTCTTGTTGGTAAGGTTACTCCGAAAGGTGAAACTGAGCTTACCGCTGAAGAACGCCTCTTGCGTGCAATCTTTGGTGAAAAAGCTCGTGAAGTACGCGACAGCTCCTTGCGTGTTCCCCATGGTGAAGCAGGTAAGATTGTTAGCGTTAAAGTGTTCAGCCGCGAAAACGGTGATGAACTTCCGCCGGGAGTAAACGAACAAGTACGCGTACACATTGCGCAAAAACGTAAAATCTCCGAAGGCGATAAGATGGCAGGTCGCCATGGTAACAAGGGTGTAGTTTCCCGCATCATGGCACGCGAAGACATGCCCTTCCTGCCCAGCGGTGAACCTGTACATATCGTACTTAACCCCTTGGGCGTACCTTCTCGTATGAACATTGGTCAAATTTTGGAAAACCATCTGGGTTGGGCAGCTCGCAGCCTCGGTATGCAAATTGCCAACGACGCAGAAGGCTTAGTAGAAAAATTGGCTAAGTATGGCTATGACGTTGAAAAGGACGGCATGCCTGAAACCGTTGAAATTGATAAATTTGGTGATCAAAGCGTTCGTGCGGTGCAAATTTCCGTACCGGTATTTGACGGCGCTCACGAACAAGATATTACCGAAGCTTTGGAATTGGCAGGCATTGACCAAACTGCTAAAACAACTTTGTATGATGGTCGTACCGGTGAACCCTTCGATAACAAAGTTACCGTTGGCTTGACCTATATGCTGAAGCTTCACCATTTGGTTGACGATAAAATCCATGCCCGCAGCACTGGTCCGTACTCCCTCGTTACTCAACAACCCTTGGGTGGTAAGGCGCAATTCGGTGGCCAACGCTTTGGTGAAATGGAAGTTTGGGCGCTGGAAGCTTACGGCGCTGCTTACACCCTCCAAGAAATTCTCACCGTTAAGTCTGACGACGTTGTAGGTCGTGTAAAAACCTATGAAGCAATCGTTAAGGGTGAAAATGTTCCTGAT